>JAHEXZ010000099.1:14924-17276 GCA_023251835.1 Bacteroidota bacterium
CACCACTCACTGTAGAAATACTATACGTATTACTTGTTCCGTTACAGATTGTTGAAGCACCTGATATGGCTCCCGGTGTTGAAGGAATTGTTTTTATTGTTACGGCTAATGTTTGTGCTGAACTTGACCCACAACTGTTTCCGGCAATTACTGTAATATTTCCACCTGTACTTCCGGATGTAGCATTAATGGTTGCTGTTGTTAAAGTTCCTGTCCAACCACTTGGCAATGTCCATGTATAGAATGTTGCACCATTTACAGGGGTGATGCTATAGGTATTGCTTGTTGATGAACATACAGATGTAGTTCCTGAAATGGTTCCAGGAGTTGCCGGTATGGAATTTACAGTCATAGTAATGGTGCTTGAAGTAGCTGTATTTGTTATTAAACATGGATTATTCGATGTCATAACAACATATACCTGGTTACCATTAGTTAATGCAGAAGTAGTATAAGTAGGGCTGTTTGTTCCAACCGGTGAACCATTCAGATACCATTGGTAAGAAGGAGATGTGCCCCCATTGGTTGGTGTGGCGGTAAATGTAACGCTTGTTCCTGAACAGATTGTTATTGAAGGGGAAGCTGCAATCATTACCGAAGCTGCTATCATATTAATACGTACGGTATCTGTTAACGTACAGCCATTGTTGGTAGATGTAACAGTATAGGTAATACCGGTTAATGGTGTAGCAACAGGGTTGGAACAGGAAGTACAGTTTAAGCCTGTTGATGGGCTCCAAGTATAGTTATATCCATTGTAAGCATTTAACTGAACATTTTGTCCTGAACATACAGTAGTATCTGAAGGTAATGCAACTAAGTTACCATAATGAATTGTTAATAAAGCATCACTCTGATCATACGTAGTTGGAGTTGCAGTTGACCTAACCCTGATTAGGCAGGTTGTTGAATTAATTGTATTGGGTATGTTCCAGGTGTAGTTATGGTTTGAAGTTACATAACCACTTACTATTGTATTCCACGTTACACCACTGTTAGTTGAATACAATAAGTCATACGTTCCGATGGTTGGAGAATCTGCCCAGGTAATTGTGTATGGGAAACATCCGCTCAAATTATCACCACCGTTTGGTGTTAAAAGGGTTATTGCCGAAGGTGTTGTACTTATTGTAAATGCAATATCGCTTATGTCTTGCTTGCAGTTATTGGTATTGTCAATAACCTTAATGAGGCAATTAGTAGATGCATTAGTAGGCACCGTCCAGCTATAAGTATTGGTTGACGTATTATATCCTATTATAATTGTTGTCCAGCTACTTCCTCCATTTGTTGAATAATACAGGTCATATATATTGGATATACCATCTGCTGACCAGGAAATAGTATATGTACTTCCTGCTACCAGAGTGCCACCGAAGTTGGGTTGAATAATTGTAACAGGTTTAACTATGGTAAATACGGAATTACTCATATCCGCATACGTTGAACCCAATGTATTGGGATACGTCCTTACCAATGTTTGATTGGATGCTGTATTGGGTAATGTCCAGTTATAAGTATCTATATGTCCTGAAGAAGTAGTAAATGAAGATGTTAGTGTTTGCCATGTGGTTCCATTATCAGTTGAATACTGAACAGTATAAGAAGTATATACTGATGAATGATCGATAGATATAGATGTTATTGTACAACCGCCTAAGCTGTCGCCACCATTAGGAGTAATAATAGTAACAACAGGTTTAATCATAAACACCGAATCGCTCACATCATATTTTGTCAAATCGCTTGTCTGGCTTACTTTTATTAAACATTGATTGGAATAGGTGTTTGTTTCCGTTTCTGTCCAGCTATGGGAACCATCATTTGATGTATTGGTTGTTATAGGTATCCATGAAATGCCATTATCAGTAGACAGGTCTATACGTACGTTTGAATAATAAGTAGCGCTGTTCCAGGTAATTGTATTTGTTTCTCCATAGTATATGGTTTGACCTCCGTTAGGTGAAGTCATCAACGGAACCTGAGGTGTAACGGTAAAATTAGCATCGCTCTGGTCGGACTTACAATTGTTGTTATAATCCTTAACTGTAATCTTATAATCGGTTGCAGGACTATTAGGTACTGTCCAGCTATAGCTGTTGCCTGTTACGTTGGTTGCAACAGTACCACTTCCTGCACTTGAAGTAAAAGATATGGTATATGCTCCGCTGACATTAATAGTGTTTGTCCATGTAATGATTTGAGAAGTACCAGGAGCATACGTTTCTCCACCGTTAGGTGAAGTAACTGTAATATCCGCACTCGGAATAATAGAGAAAGCCAAATCACTGGTATCACCATACTGGGTCTGATATGTATTCATAATACGCAGCTTGCAATTGGTAGAATTAA
>JAHEXZ010000100.1 GCA_023251835.1 Bacteroidota bacterium
AACGAGCTTTACCAAACATGTTTCACTATTTATCTAATCCTGATATTCCTAATACAACCAATGGCATAGAAGGCTTTTTTAGCCATCTTAAAAACCATCTTGATTTACATAGGGGATTAAACCCTAACTCCGCTTAAATTACCCCGTCTATTATTTAAAAGTGAAAAAAAACCAACAAAAACATGCATTTATTGTTTTTTTTGTATTAATTTTGAGCAACCTAATTAAGTAGCTTATGTATTTACCAAAATGGGTAGAGCCCTTCAAAGAAGCGCGAACAGAAATTAAGCTTATCAAGAGAGCTTACTGAGAAAAAATGTTAGCTACAGCACATAATTTTATAACACCCTGAAATTTCCAGTTAGAATTTTTCATGGTTTTACACTAAATCTACTATCTACGAATTACTTTTTTTATTCATAAATCCATTTTTATCTTATATATAAAGTATATATGCTTTATATATACGTTGATAATTTTTAAAAGTTACATTTTACCATCTAAATCTCATAATTATTTGCTTTTATCCCTTTTTTTATTTATCTTTACATACTGAAAGCATATATGCTTTCAGTATAATATAGGTGAGCAGAAAAAGCCAATTTGAATCGTATTTTCCTGTTATTGAAGATTATTTCGATAAAAGTGATACAAAAGCCTTTTCAGAAAGAACTCTTCAGGAAATTTATTATGAAAATAATGATGCATGGAAAAATCCATCAACAAAGGATGCTTCTGATTTTATCGCTTTTCTTCAAAAAAAAGGAGTTCTATTTATGACTTCATTCACTAACGAATCTAACAATACTAAGATTATTTATTCCTGGAAAACTCAAGACAATTTAACAGTAATGTCCGGTTTAAAAAATGGTGCATACTATTCACACTACTCCTCTCTTTTTCTACATCAGCTTACATTACAAATTCCCAAAACATTTTATCTAAACTTTGAACATAGCTCAGATACGAACCTTGTAAAAGGAAAACCAAGCTTAACTCAAGAAGCTGTAGATAAAGCTTTTTCTAAAGGTCAACGAAAAACAACAGCGGCCTTTTCATATAATGACAAAAAAATTTTCATTTTGAACGGAAAAAAAACAGGCAAACTTGGCGTAATTAAACAAAAGAGTGCGGAACAATGCTACGAGTATACCGATTTAGAAAGAACCCTCATTGACATAGCAATTCGACCAGTTTATGCGGGAGGAGTTTTTGAAGTTTTAGAAGCTTACAAGAATGCCAGGAACATTATTAATACTCAAAAATTAGCCACTTATCTAAAGGAATTAGATTTTATATATCCATATCACCAAGTAATTGGGTTTTATCTTGAAAAAGCAGGATATACTGAAATGGATTTAAATCTGTTTCAGACAAAAACAGATTTGAAATTTTATCTAACGTATGATATTCGCAATAAGAATTTTTCCCAGAGGTGGCAACTATACTTTCCGAAAGGAATTTAAGTTAAATGCTTAAATTTTTCTATTACAAAATTAAAATAAAAGTCGAAATCTTTAGGATGTTCCTTTTGACTTATCGTTCCAAGAACACTCTCCCAGCTTTGCCAATGATGTTCTCTGTAGTCTTCTAATTTTTTAATATAGGATAAAGGTACTCGCTTTGCCTCAAAGATATGTTTGGTTAATTCAAGATTTTCACCGCTTGCAAAATCAAGATCAAATGCCTGACTAAGATTATAAATGTCATAAAAATCCCTGGCTCTGGATTTTGGTGTCATATGTAGTACTACATCTTTGTACTCCGCAACCTGCTGACATAGCGCTCTCAACTTTTCAATGGCAAGCATTTCAGGTGAATATACGTAAACTGTTGCACCTTCAATATCTTTAGGTCTTTTTTTACCAACATATTCATACTTGCTAATATCTACTTCAAATTTTGTTGAATTATTTGAAGCAATTACAATAGCATTTCTTCTTAGTTGGTCCAAATCCTCTCCTAAAGCTTCTTGTTTTTCAATAGCAATTGTTTTAAATTCTAAGCAATACCCACCCCAGAATGATTTAACAGCATCCTCAATTTTGTTTGGCTTTTCATAAAATTTCACATCAAAAACTGATAAGCCCACTTTTATAAATTCATTTTTTAACAAACTTGAAACTTGATTCCCTATTCTTCCTTTCTCTTCTTCAGTAAAATCCTTTTCCATTGAAAAATCAATATCAATTGACCCCCGGTTAGAGATGTCATATGCTAAATCCAAAGCATTTCCACCTTTCAAAACAAGTATCCCCATAAGGATGTCATCAGCAACCAAAGCAGAGATCGTTAACCGTTTTATTTTTTGTAATAAATCAAGATTTACCATTCTATAAAAGTAGAAAAATTATCAAATAAAGTAGCAATGATTGGATTCCCTCATTAAATAAGATATACTATTGGATATGAGGGCTGAGTAATTTTGACCTGTTTGAGTAATTTTTCGAGGTAAAAAGCATGAAAATTCCGCACCACATTTCCGCACCACTGATTAAAATTCTCAAACAAAAAAAGAGCGACAAAGCTGAAAGGCCTGTCGCTCTTGTACCCGGGATCGGACTTGAACCGATACGTCCGCAATGGACACAGGATTTTAAGTCCTGCGTGTCTACCAATTCCACCACCTGGGCATTTACCCTAAAAAAAGTCCCTCGCCTGAGGAGAGGGATTTCGGGAGAGGGTTTTTGAGCGAAAGACGGGGTTCGAACCCGCGACCTCGACCTTGGCAAGGTCGCGCTCTACCAACTGAGCTACTTTCGCAATGGTTTGGGAATGCAAAAGTAAAAAAAAAATTGATTCCGCAAATTATTTTTTTAAAATCGTTCTTTAAAATTTGTTACTAGTTGCACTTTTTATGAAGAGTATGTATATTTACTCAAATATGGATAGTATAATTATGAAAAAGAATAAAGTAATGGCAGGGTATCACATGTTGATGATACTCTCAGAGGCGGATGGAAAATTTGGTAAATCGGAAGGCAAAATCATTATTGATTATTTGAAAAAAGCGTTTCCTTTTAAACTTGATTTAGATCGGGAAATGGAAGAACTGAGTGCTTTACCTAAAGAAGATTATTTCTTGCACTTTAACAATGCAATGAATGATTTTTATGAAGATTCAACTCCTAAAGAACGCAACAGCTTTTTAAAATGTGCAGTAAAAGTGGTAAAGGCTGATAAAAAGATAACTCCTGAAGAAAATAAATATTTAAAAGAGTTGTTTTTTGCATGGGAATCTGAGTATGAAGAATAAAAAAAATTACTACAACTATCTTTTTTCCTTTATTCTTTTTGAAATCGACTTATATATTTCATTATAGTAAATCAACAGTTTAAAAGCATAAGTCGGAGAATTAAACTTCTGATTTATATTCTTGTAATCTGCAAACATAAAACGAAAACCTACATCAGCACCTATACCCGCCCATCGTATAATCTTATATTCTATTGATATTGCCGGCTCGTAAATAAAAATAAAATTTTCATTTATATTAATTTTCTGGCCTGATAATAAGTATTGATAGTAGGTTTTGCCTATACCTAATTGCAATAAAATACTCAAATTCCAATTTTTTGTTTGATAATAAGTATACTCTGCATGAGTTGAAATGTAAAATAATTTTAATGTGGCTGTTGCACTGTCACGTATATTGGTTGAATTGATATAATATACCTGTTTATCAAAATCTTTAGCGGGCGGATCGAGTTGGTTGTAACCAACACCAAAGTATAAACGGTTGGCATAATTTAAACCGAGTTTAGCACCAAGAATTTTTGCTCTGCTGTTACTAATAAATGAATTTCTGGAATCCAGCTTAACAAATAACTGTGGTTTATTTTCCAGGCAGGCTTTGATAGTATCAAATGCTGGTTGTGCTTTCGTAACACTGCAACAGAATAAGATTAATAAACAAATACTGCTTTGCTTAAACACGTTGTTACAAATGGGAATTTATGCAAAAGTAAATTTATTCTGGAACAAATCTTATACAGTACAAAATTATACTGAATCTTAACAGGTTTGCGATTAGCAAAGCTGGTTAGAGTCAGTAATACTGAGTGAAAGAGTTTGCCTTTTTTCGCAAACTCATTCAGCCGAAGCATATTTTCTATTGCTCTATGGCTTAACAGCACTTTCCCGTACTACCCATACTCTGTCATTTTCTAAAAAAGTAACATACGATTCTGGGTTTAATATTCGTTCTTCATTCCGTTCTATCCCTATTACTAAGCCAAATGCTTTTTGACGAATTCCTGATTCAAGGATGGTTCTTCCTGTTAGTGGAGAATCACCAGTTACTGTAAATGTCTGGAGTATCATTTCATTATAAGCAGGCTCCGATACCTCTATAACTGATGTTTCTAATGCTTTTCCGAACTGTTCAAGATGTCCGGAGGTGCCAATCACAGATATACTATCACCTGGAAAAAGTAAATCATCCTTATTAGGAATGGTAATCTTTAATTCTCCTCGTTCAATCATTACTATATTAATTCTGAATTTTTCTCTTAATGCCAACTGTAGTAATGTTTTACCGGCAAAGTCTGATTCTGGCTGTATCTCAAATTTTTCCACATGTATATTCCAGGGTAATCTTTCATTCTGTGGTTTGCCGGTTTCTAATTCACGCGCATATAGATTTGTTACAAACCGTTGTTCTATATAGTTATAAACTATTCTTAAATATTTTGATAAAGCAATCAGTAAAATAATGGTAATGGCAAGGAAAGTAAATAGTGCGGTGAACGTAACAAACAGTTGTGAGAATAAGAAATATAATAAGAAAACGGCTATAGCTATTCTTATTATTTCTCCCATGATTACTAATCGAACTTTATATTTCAAATTTAATAAGAAACTGTTAGTTGAAGTGGGTACTATTTTTTTTAAAGCTAAAGCCCATAGAAATGGAGACATTAGTGTTACTGAAATAAAACAGGTTAGTATAATGCTTAAAATGTAGTTATGTATTTTTGATGTCAGAAAAGGAAATAAAAACCGTGTTGATAAGAAAATAATTGCAATGATAATAACGAAATTGAGACCTACTACGTTTGCATAAGTGCTAAAGACAGGTTCAAATCTTTTTCCGTTTTTTTCTTTCAGAGAGCTGCCATCACTAAACGATTTTATCCATTTATGGGGCAGACTTTTTTCAACCAGTTTGTAAAAAGGTTCAGATAGGCGCATCAGGTATGGAGTAGTGAAGGTGGTAATGGCAGAAACAGCTACAGCCACTGGATATAAAAAATCGCTTGTTACTTTTAATGTAAGTCCAAGTGTTGCAATAATAAATGAAAATTCCCCTATCTGTGAAAGACTAATACCGGCTTTAATTGCATTTTTTAATGGTTGGCCGGAGAGCAATGCTCCTATAGTTGTACTTGTAATTTTACCTGTAATTGTAACCAATGAAATGATAAGTATAGGAACAGCATAGTTGCGCAATACTATCGGTTCAATAAGCATTCCCACGGAAACAAAGAATATAGCGCCAAAAAGTTCTTTTACTGATGTTGTCAGGCGCTCTATCCTTTCTGCTGAAGTTGTTTCAGCCAATACGGATCCCATTATAAATGCTCCTAATGCAGCAGAAAAACCTATTTTTACTGCAACTATAACCATAAAAAAACAAAATGTTAATGATACCAGCAGCATGGTTTCATCATCCATCAGTTTACTTGTTCTTTTCAAAAAAGTGGGAATTAAAAATATTCCGGTAAGGAACCAAAGAGTAAGAAAAAAGCCCAGCTTTACTAATGATATCATCAACTCTGTACTGGCAAAGCGCTGGCTTACTGCCAGTGTTGAGAGCAATACTAATAATAAAACAGCAACTAAGTCTTCTACTACTAACACTCCGAAAACTAATCCTGCGAATTTTTGCTTTTTAACACCCAGTTCACCTAATGCACGAATAATAATTGTGGTTGATGATATAGATAAGATACCTCCCAGAAAAATGCTGTCTGTTTGCGACCATCCTAAAAGTTTGCCTGTACAATAACCCAGTAACAACATTGCTATTATCTCAAAAATAGCAGTTGCAGAAGATGCCACACCCACTTTAAATAACTTCTTAAAGCTAAATTCAAGACCGAGGCTGAACAATAAAAATATGACTCCTATTTCTGCCCATACATGTACTCCGTTTATGTCAGTTACTGAAGGAAGCAATTTTAGGTTGGGGCCTACTAAAAATCCGGCAAGAATATAACCCAGAACCAACGGTTGATTTAATTTTTTAAAAATTAAGATAATCAACGCTGCTGCACCTAAAATGATTGCAAGGTCAATAATTAAACCGGGGAGCTGAATCATATATAATTATACTGAATCTTACGAGGCTGTCTAAAAAGTCATAAATTAGAATCGTCATTGCGAACGAAGTGTCCGAAGGACTCCTATGGAGAAGCAATCTCACAATAAATGGGAAGATTGCTTCGACTAAAAAGTTTCGCAATGACGTTTTTAAATTTTTGAGACAACCTCATTCAGCCGAAGTATACCTTATTTATATAAAAAAGGCCCCTTTTTAGGGGGCCACCGATGGAACTTCTGTCCCTTCGTCAGTATTGTCTGCCTCAGGTTCAAGGGGTATATTCTCAGCTGCTTTAGCAGCACCCCCAAAAATTCAATCTTGATTAATAGAATTAAACAAGTGTACCAGCTTTTACAGGTCTGAAATGATGAAAATTATACTCAGTTTGTTATCTTTTGGGTAGTTTATGGAACAGATTTTTATTCCTTCATGCTTTCGGCAATGGTTTTTCCCTCGTCAGAAATGTTTTTGGAGAGGTTATTTACCTGGCGTTGCACAGAATAATTTGCTTTATTGATTTCTTGTTGCATTTCGGAAGTCTGTTTCTCTATTTCTTCCCTGATACCATTCGTACTTTTTTGAATTTCATTTTGAATCTGGTTTTTAGCATCATTAATTTCTCTTATCCCCTTTCCGATTCCTTTAGCTATACCAGGCAATTTATCTGAGCCAAAAAGCAAAATAATCACTAAAACAATGATAAACACCTCACCACCACCCAGGTTTAAAAATAAAAAAATGGAATCAATCATTAGCTTATATCATTTTACACCACAAATTTACGCAAAAAAGCCCGATGTATAAAAATCCACCGGGCTTTAAAAGAATCGCTTTATGTTATACTAATTACAACTAACTTAATACTAACCTACCGGCACAGCTTTATTTTCTTTTTCTGCTTTAACTGAAGGTTCTTTATCCTTATCCTTATCAAAATCAATTACAATTGGTGTTGCAATACAAATAGAAGAATAAGTACCTATTACGATACCAATCAATAATGCAAAGGAGAATCCTCTGATGGTTTCACCACCAAAAATAAATATCGCCAGCAATACAAAGAAGATGGTCAGCGAAGTATTGATAGTACGGCTTAATGTACTATTCAATGCGTAATTGATTACCTTTACTTTTTCGCCTTTATCCAAATCGGCTTTATTGCGTTCTGTCAGATATTCGCGGATACGGTCGAACACAACTACCGTATCTGTCATAGAATAACTCATCACTGTTAAGATAGCGGCAATAAAATCCTGGGTAATCTCCAGAGAGAATGGCAGTATACCATCAAAAATAATGTAAACCGAAAGCACAATCAATACGTCATGGAATAACGCTACCACAGCACCCAAGCCATACGTCCATTTTTTGAATCGTATAAAGATAAATACGAACATCACTAAGCAGGATAGTAACACTGCCCATATAGCTTTTGAACGTATATCACGTGATACTGTTTCTCCTACTTTTTGAGAGCTCATGATTTCATATTTAACCCCCAATGTTTGCAAGCCTTCATTTAGTTTAGCTTCCACTTTTGTTTCTGCATCTTCACTTGCATCAGCAATTAAATAAGTAGTAGTGATACGTTGCTGTGAAGATTCCCCGTATGTTTTTACCTCGGGAGCTTCACCAAAGCTTTCTGTAAGCGCTTTACGTACTTCTTCTGTTGGTTTTATCTCATCAAAACGCACCACGTAAGAACGCCCGCCTTTGAAGTCTACACCAAGGCTAAAGCCTCCTTTTGACACATATGCAACTACACCTGCAATAATGATTAAAGTTGATAAAACATAATACAATTTACGTCTACCCACAAAGTTGATGTTAATGTTCCTGAAAGCCCGCTCAGTATATTTATTCCCGAAAGCAATCGGTTTGTTTTTTCCTAACCAACGGTCAAATACCAAACGGGTAATAAAGATGGCGCAGAATAGGGAGGATACAATACCTATAATCAACGTAGTAGCAAATCCCTGAAGGGGACCGGTACCAAAAACAAACAATATAATACCCAGTAACAACGTGGTTACGTGTGAGTCAATTACTGATGACATAGCATTTCTGTAACCTTCTTTAATAGCAAGCCCTGTAGCTTTACCTGCTATAAGCTCTTCACGAACACGCTCAAAAATAAGAATGTTTGCATCTACTGACATTGCAATTGTTAATACAATACCAGCTATACCTGGTAAAGTTAATACAGCACCAAAAGAAGCCAAGATACCGATTACAAAAAAGTTGTTGATAACCATTGCAAGGTCGGCTACCCAGCCGGCTTTGTTATAGTAGAAGCCCATAAATAAAAGCACTAACACAAGCGCAATAATGGTTGATAAAAAACCGTTTGTAATAGCTTCCTGCCCGAGTGTTGGACCAACAACCGTTTCTTCTACAATACGTGCAGGAGCAGGTAATTTACCGGCTTTTAATATGTTAACAAGGTCATCTGCTTCTTCTATTGAAAAATTTCCGGTGATAGATGAAGTACCCCCGCTGATTTCACCCTGTACTGTTGGGAAAGAGTACACACTGTTATCAAGAACAATGGCAATTGATTTACCTACATTGTCTTTGGTAAGATGTTTCCATTCTGTTGCTGCCTCCGCAGTCATACTCATTGATATCTGTGGAGAACCTGAGCTTTGCTGGTCAAATACTTTACGTGCATCTGTAATAATATCTCCTGCCAATGCAGCTTTGCCTCTGTTTCTTGCACCATCAATGGCCACAAGTTGTAATGTGGTTTCTTCTTTATCTATAGCTTTGAATGTCCAGAAAAATTTAGTATGAGGTTTGAAAACGGTTTTGATCTTTGGAAGTTGCAGGAAGTGATTTATTTTAGCCGTATCCGCAATGGTAGCATAGCCAATTGCCGGGCCGTTTGATAATACAGACTGCCCCTTATCATCACGTCCTATGGCTGGGCTTAACAATGCAAACAAAGGGTTTTCTTTTCTTAGCCTTGCTATGGTATCAGCCCTGGTTTCACCAATTTTTTTAGCAGTATCTGATTTGCCAAGGTTTAACTGGGAAGCAAGTGAGGATGAATCTGTGGCAGCTGCTGTGGTTTCTTTTTTTGCAGAAGATTCTGTTGCTGCTGTTGCTGTTGAATCTTTTTTTGTTGTGTCAGCAGCAGGAGTTAGTATCTCTTTTAAACGGGTATTTGCAAGCTCCAGTAGCGGGTAAATATCTTTATTATCATGAGTTTCCCAAAATTCAAGGTTGGCTGTTCCCTGCAATAATTTCCGAACACGTTCTTTATCAGTAACACCAGGTAGTTCAATAAGAATACGGCCGGATGCAGCTAAACGCTGGATATTAGGCTGTGTCACACCAAATTTATCAATACGGGCACGCAATGTGTTTTCAGCAGTTGCAATGGCATCCTCCACTCTTTCCTGCAAAAATTTCAATACATCTTCATCAGAAGTATTAAAATCAATTTTTCCCTTTAATTCAATCGTCTGAAAATTAATAGCTAATTTCCCATTAGGATTGATTTTTTTATACTCTTCACCAAACAGAAGAACAAAACCTCTTTGATCTTTTTTCTGTAGCTCCGAAGCCCGTTCAAGAGCTTTATTAAATGCCGGATCATTGCTGTTGTTGGAAAGTCCGCGAATAATATCCGCAACAGATACTTCCAGCGTAACATTCATACCTCCTTTTAAGTCAAGGCCTAAGTTCAGTTGGCGCTTTTTTACATCATCGTAAGTATAAGAGGTAATAAAAATGTCATATACCGGTCTTTTCTTTAAAGAATCTAAGTAATAATTCTTTTTAAGGTTGTATTGGTAGTTAAGGAATGTTTTTTCATCAATAGAGATTGAATCTTTTTTTGCAGCCGCTTTTGCTTCTGGGGTTGAAATATATTCCTGGGCAAATTGTTCCGCATCTTTTTCAATACCGGAAGCTACCCATGTAAACATTAAATAATAAGCACAAGCGAGTGCCAGTAAAATTGCAAATAGCCTGATAACACCTTTGTTTTGCATTGTAGTTTTTTGTTGTTAGCCTTTCTTTCAATCTCTGTCTTACTATAGAGATAAACAAAATAGCTGAGATTATTAATAATAAATAAATAAAAAAACTTAAACCTCAAACCCGATAGCTATCGGGTTTGATACTTTAAATTTTCGGGTGCAAATATAGGATAACAATTAATATTTACCAATTTAATAATCAATATGATTGAAACCTTCTGCTGGTTACAGGCTATGGCAATTTTTTTTATTATATTTGTAGAACCAGCAACCTCAACAGCCATAATATGAAGCCGGTTTGTTTTATTTCCGTTATATTTTTTTCGCTATTTGCTCTTACTGTATCAGCCCAACCTTTTTTTCAACGTTATGACAGCATCCCTGTAATAATTTCCGGAACATACTTAGCCAATCCCTGGTCAGGAGGCTTGAATTTTATTCAGGCATCCGATATTGATCTCGATATGGATGGCATAAAGGACCTCTTTCTGTTCGACCGTACAGGTAATAAAGTACGCACCTTTATTAACAATGGTACTGTAAACTTGGTGGATTATAAATATGCTGCTGAGTTCGAAAGTAAATTCCCGGCATTACATGATTGGGCCTTACTGGCCGACTATAACTGCGATGGTAAAGAGGATATTTTTACCTATTCCAGTGGTGGTTTTGCAGTATATAAAAATACTTCTGATAGTGGTAATGGGTTACAATTTTCATTAGTTACCCCATTGCAATACTCCGTGTACAATCCTCCAAATGGGTCGTTGATTAACCTGTACATAAGTGCAACAGATATTCCCGCAATTACTGATATTGATAATGATGGCGACCTTGACATAGTTACTTTTGCTATTACCGGCACCTATATGGAGTACCACCAAAATCAAAGTATGGAGCTCTATGGCACCTGCGACAGTTTAAAATTTCAAATAAAAAATCGCTGCTGGGGATATGCTGCTGAAAATTCTTTGAGCAATGACTTTACATTATATGATACCTGTTTTGGTAATATCGCTAACCCGGGTATTGTACTAAATAATAATGGCGATGAACGTTCTGTCGACCGTCATTCTGGTTCTTGCCTGCTCTGCTTGGATTTGGATGGCGATACTGACAAAGACCTTGTTACAGGCGATATTTCATTTAATAATCTTACTATGCTTACTAATGGTGGAACTCCTGTGGCAAGCAGTATGGTTGCTGTTGACATGGCTTTTCCGGCAAACAATGCAAGTACAGCAGCTGTTGACCTGGCGCTTTTCCCTTGCGGTTATTATGTAGATGTAAATCACGATCAGGTAAAAGATTTAATTGTAAGTCCTAATGCTCCTAATGCTTCCGAAAATTTTAACAGTGTGGTGTATTACAAAAACATGGGTACCAATAGTTTCCCGGATTTTGAATTTCAACAGTCTAATCTGCTCCAGGATAATATGATAGAAGTGGGGGAGGGCGCTTACCCTGTATTTTTTGATTATAATAACGATGGATTAAAAGACTTATTTATTGGTAATTATGGATATTATGAGCCAACCGGTTTTAAACATAAAATAGCATTGTTTAAAAATACAGGAACAGCAACAGTACCTGAATTTGAATTAATAACTCGTGATTATGCGGGACTTAGCTCTTTGGGTGTAATTAATATGGTTCCTGCTTTTGGCGATATGGATGGTGATGGCGATAGTGATATGATGCTGGGAGGGTACAATGGTAAACTTCATTATTTTCAAAACATTGGATTACCAGGTGATACAGCAAATTTTGTATTGTCGCAGGCTAATTTTAAAAATTCAAATAACCGAAGCATCGATGTGGGAGATTTTGCCGTACCTCAGATTTTTGATTTAGACAATGATGGTAAAAATGATTTGATTATCGGTGGACGAAATGGCAAGATTGCTTATTATCACCATATTGGAAGTGCTACAGCTACTATCCCGCTTATGGATTCAATTACACATTTTTGGGGTGGTATAAAAGTAAATGAATATGGATATGTTACGGGCTATAGTTATCCTTTTTTATTTAAACAAAACGGTGTCACCAAACTGCTTACCGGTACCGAAAAAGGCTATCTGCGGATGTTTGACAATATTGAAGGTAACCTTACCGGAACATTTACACTGGCAGACTCTACCTATCTGGGGATTCTTGAAGGAACACGTACAGCACCTAACGGAGCAGATATTAATAGTGATGGTTATATGGATTTAGTGATTGGGAATTATGCCGGTGGTGTTGCTTTTTATAAGGGTACACCCACTATAATAACCGGAAGTAGTAATGCTGAATCTGCTGAATCATGGAATGTTGAGCTGTTTCCAAACCCTGCAAATCACAATATAACCATACATATAAAAAATTCTGGTAGTAGCAATTATACTATTGAAGTGTATTCGGTATTGGGACAATTACTGGTATCGGAAAAAATGAATGGCTCAAGGCATTTACTCGATACAGAAAATTTATCTCAGGGAATATATATTTGTAAACTTTCCGAAAATAGTTCTGCTTCCGTAAAGAATGCTGTGGTGAAACGTATTGTTGTTAAACATTAGGAGTATTTATGTCAATTATGGGTTTCTGTCATTTCGAACGAAGTAAGAAATCTTGTCAATCGATACCGAAGATTCCACATCAGATAGCCATTGTGTTGAAATAAAGAAAAACAATCAAAATTCTATATCCAAATCAAACGCCTGGCGGAGTCTGTTAATAACAGGATTTTTTCCGGCAAGATGTTTATAACGGTCAGTTGCTGTATACAGGTTGGTTTTATCTTCTATAGTAGCCATAACTGTCCGTAATTGAATATCGTAATTATTTAACTCCCTGCGTAAAAAGCCCAGAAAATTCATTTTGTCTTCATTAATACTTTCTTCAAGTGCTTTGTTATTCACGGTAAATTCGAGGGTAGTGTCATTAAGCAATACTGGCCGTCTGTTGAGCAAAGCTGTTGCAATACTGGTTTTACCTTTTCCTTTTAGCTCATTGGCATAAACATTCCAGGCGTTTTCTAAGGCTTCCTGAGTAAAAGAATTTTTGGGTAAACCTGCTGTATGCTGGTTTTGTGCTGTACCATCCTCTTTAGGGTTTTCTGTTTTTTTTTCTGTAATTAAATGCTGGTTGATAGATGGTGTAGAGGTTTTTAGTAAGGGCTTTTTTTGTGTAGCTCCGGTTTGCTCCGGTTTAACAGTTGTAGAAGAGCCCAAAGAAGTAGTATGTGGTGGTATAACAGCCGGTATTGTTTTTTCATTTGCGGCAGGCATAACCTGTTTAACTTGTGTGTTGGGGGTGGTTATAGTGTTTGTATTATTTACCGGATTAGCATTTGCAGGTTTTGTATTTGCTTTAGTTATATCATTTTTTTTTTCAGCATCAACTCCGATGGAATTGATAGAACATAGCTGCATCAGTGCCAGCTCTACCTGTAGCCGCTGGTTTTTGCTGGCTTTGTATTGTATATCCGTTTTGTTTAAAATGGTTAAACCCTTCACAAGGAAAGAAAGAGAACATTTAGCAGATTGTTCTTTGTATTTGTCCTTGATATTGTTTCCTACTTCGAGCAATTGCAACGTTTCTGTATCTTTACCCACCAACAGGTTACGGAAATGATCGCCCATACCGGCTATAAAGTTATGGCCGTCAAAACCATTATTTAGAATCTCGTTAAACAGAAGCAGGCTGGCAGAAATATTCTCCGCTAAAATGGCATCAGTAACTTTAAAATAATAATCATAATCTAATATGTTCAGGTTGTCGATTACCGCTTTGTATGTAATGGTAGCGCCTGAAAAACTTACAATCTGGTCAAAGATGGAACAGGCATCGCGTAAAGCACCATCCGCTTTTTGAGCAATAATATGCAAAGCATCTGTTTCAGCATTGATGTTTTCATTTTTTGCGATATATGCCAGGTGATTGGCAATATCTTCAACCTGAATACGGTTAAAGTCAAAAATCTGACACCTCGATAAAATAGTAGGTATAATCTTGTGCTTTTCAGTAGTAGCCAGAATAAAAATAGCATGTTTGGGCGGCTCTTCCAGGGTTTTTAAAAATGCATTGAAAGCAGCAGTAGAAAGCATATGAACCTCATCAATGATATACACTTTGTGTGTACCCAGCTGAGGTGCATACCGAACCTGGTCTACTAAATTGCGAATATCATCTACAGAATTGTTGGAAGCTGCATCCAACTCCGAAATATTTAGAGAAGCTCCTTCATTAAACGAGCGGCATGACTCGCATTGGTTACAAGCTTCAACACTATCTGTACGGGAAGTACAGTTGATGGTTTTTGCCAGGATGCGTGCACAGGTAGTTTTTCCCACACCACGAGGTCCGCAAAACAGAAAAGCCTGCGCTAAATGCCCGGTTTTAATAGCGTTTTTTAATGTATTGGTAATATGCGCCTGCCCAACAACGGTATCAAACGTTGCCGGACGGTACTTTCGGGCCGATACAATAAAATTATCCATAATGGAAATCTTTAGAAGGGTTACAAATTTAAAGATTAAATATGAGATAGTTGGGGAATGTTGAAAACTCTGGAGAAATTATTTGAGGTTGCGGAAATTATAGTTACCCCTTGTAAAGTCAAATGGCTACAGATTCACAGATTAAAAGACAAATTAATTTTAATCTGTGGCAGAACACAGAAAATTAAAAAACTATTGCCGGAACCACAAAAAATACTATCTTTGTACCCCTTTAAAATGAAAGGATTAAAAAATCATTAACAATAAAAATTACAAAACAATGCAAAAACATTATGAAACCGTCTTCATTATGACTCCCGTTTTGTCTGAAGAACAGGCAAAGGAGACGGTAAGTAAGTACAAAAAGTTACTTACAGACAATGGCTGCAAAATTATTACGGAAAAAGCCTGGGGCCTACGTAAACTGCAGTACCCTATTCAAAAGAAAACAACAGGGTTTTACTACCTGTTTGAATTTAAAGCAAATCCTGCATTTATTACAGAGCTGGAAGTTGCTTACAAGCGTGATGAGCGTTTGTTACGTTTCTTAACCGTTGCACTTGACAAACATGCTATTGCCTACAGCGAAAAAAGCAGAAATAAAGCAAAAGCTGCCACAACCGCTTAAGTAAGTCAAAGGAATTGAAGAAATAGAGAATCCTGACCTGTCGTCAGGACAGGTTGGAGAATTTAAATTTAAATAAACTCCACTTCTAAAATCTCTAAATCAACAAATCAACAAATCAAAAATTCAAAAATTCAAAAATTCAAATGTCAGATAAAAACACTTCAGAAATCAGATATCTTGCACCTCCTACAGTGGATGTGAAGAAAAAGAAATACTGCCGTTTCAAAAAGAGCGGTATCAAATATATTGATTACAAAGACCCTAACTTCTTATTGAAGTTTGTAAATGAGCAGGGTAAAATTTTACCTCGCAGATTAACAGGCACATCTGTAAAGTATCAACGTAAAGTAGCACAAGCGGTAAAACGCGCCCGTCATCTGGCATTATTACCATATGTTGCTGATATGTTAAAGTAGAGAGTTAATGGTTATAGGTTAATAGTTATGAGAAATAACTAACCATACATTAACGAATAACAAAAAACGAAAAACGAAATTTTAAAATGGAAGTAATACTAAAACAAGACGTTAAAAACCTTGGATACAAGGATGACGTAGTAAAAGTTAAACCAGGATACGGAAGAAATTTCCTGATTCCTAAAAATCTGGCTGAGATAGCAACTCCATCAAGCAAAAAGGTGTTGACGGAAACAGTAAAACAACGCGCATTTAAAGAACAAAAAATTAAAACTGCTGCTGAAACTACTGCTGCTAAACTAAAAGAAATGATTGTAAAAGTTGGTGCTAAAGTGGGTGAGTCCGGAAAAATTTTCGGTTCAGTTACTTCTGTTCAGTTAGCAGATGCAATTAAAAAATTAGGTTATGAAGTAGATAGAAAAAATATTACGCTGAATGAAGACAGCATTAAGTCTGTTGGAACTTACACTGCAACTATCCGTTTCCATAAAGATGTAACCGGAACAGTTACTTTTGAAGTAGTTCAGGAGTAATAATTCTAACACAGAATTTGAAAAGGCAACTCAAAAATTGGGTTGCTTTTTTTATTTATTGCTTACTTTAGTATACTATATATTGTGAATAATAATATACCCATCTGAACATCGTCAGACCTTGGTTTCACTCTGTACGACAATAAAATAAAATGTAGATTTTTGTGATTACTTGTTATAACAGTATCATAGCTGATGAACCAATGAGACCTAATGAGACCTAATGAACCCAATGAACAAGTAAATCAATGAACCAATTAACTCTAAAAGCAGCACAACAAAAAGTAGATGAATGGATTACCACACACGGAGTGTGCTATTTCAACGAGCTTACAAATATGGCTATACTTACTGAAGAAGTAGGAGAGGTGGCACGTATTATTTCACGTCAGTATGGTGAACAATCATTTAAGAAAAAAGATAAAGAAAAAAATCTTGCAGATGAACTGGCAGATGTGTTGTTTGTGCTGATTTGCCTTGCCAATCAAACAGGAATTAACTTGACTGCCGCCTTTGAGAAAAATATGGAAAAGAAAACTAAACGGGATAAAAAAAGACATAAGAAGAATAAGAAACT
>JAHEXZ010000147.1 GCA_023251835.1 Bacteroidota bacterium
CTTCCAGCCAATGATGGGCTAAGAAATAAAACTTATAAGTGAGATTGCGAAGAAGAAAGTAATGCTAACTAAAAAATTAAAGGGGAATTAAATCAACAAAATTGTTGATTATATATAGGGGGGCGTTGAAAGGTCAATAAACAATGTTAAGATAAGGTTAAGAAATAAATTGGTATTAACCTCAGGGCAAGCCCTGAACCCAAATTCCGCCCCAAGAGGCGGGGAATTTACCCAAAGAGATTAAAAATTAAAACTCGAATTTATATCCAATACCTTTTACTGTTTTAATGAGTTCTTCTCCAAGTTTCTCACGTAATTTACGAATATGTACATCAATCGTTCTGTCGCCTACAACTACTTCTCCTCCCCATACGGTATCCAAAATTACTTCACGGGTAAATACTTTTCCTGGCTTTGATGCAAGCAATGCGATTAATTCAAATTCTTTTTTAGGTAAACTAATATCTATTCCGTCCTTCACAACAACATATCTTTCGCGATCTATTTTAATTCCTCCCAAGTCCATTTTGTTCGGTGTATCAGGTATAGCATTACTTGTACGTTTTAATAAT
Organism: Bacteroidota bacterium; assembly: GCA_023251835.1. Taxonomy (GTDB): domain Bacteria; phylum Bacteroidota; class Bacteroidia; order 2-12-FULL-35-15; family 2-12-FULL-35-15; genus 2-12-FULL-35-15. The sequence goes on from JAHEXZ010000147.1 coordinate 573, forward strand.
GCTTTGATACGGCTTACTAAAACCCTTGGTTTAACAGGCTTGGTAATATAATCATCTGCTCCTACGTCAAATCCTGCAATTTGGGAATAGTCTTCATTGCGGGCAGTTAGAAATGCAATAGCTGTATCTTTCAGCCCCGGTAATTCCCGTATTTCACGGCAGGTTTCGATGCCATCCATATCCGGCATCATTATATCTAATATAATTAGGTGTGGCTTTTCTTTCTTGACAATAGATACAGCAGTCTTTCCATTACTTGCATTGAGAACTATATATCCTTCTTTTCTCAGATTATAACTCAGGAACTCCAATATATCCAACTCATCGTCAACAAGCAAAATTTTGTATTCACTATTGATCATAATTATTTGTTTTATAATTCCATGTAAAGTTGCTGAATTGAATCAATTCACATCGTTAAATTCAAATTAAGTTAATATTAATAAAGGAGATAGTTTTCGATTTAATTAACATTAGATTAATTATTCATTAACGCAGCATTGTTTTTCCAGCGATTACTTTGTGTTTAAAATTAAAAGCATCCTAAAAATGAAGTTGAAGTTGTTTTCTACACTTATTGTTACTGTTTTTTTTAAAGCAATTTTTGCCCAAAATTCAAGTATAAAAGGAAACGTTATTGATGAACAAACCGGGGAAACGTTACCTGGCGCTGTAGTTATGATTGAAGGAACAAGCATAGGAAGCAGCACTGATCTGGATGGTATTTTTACTATTGGTAATATTGCCCCCGGAACCTATACGCTCGTATGTAAACTCATATCCTATAATACTAAATTACTTACCAATGTAGTTGTGAAGTCTAACGAACCAACAATTCTATCTCTTGCAATGTCTACTGCATCCACTGACTTGGAAATTGTGGAAGTGGTTACTACAATAAGCAAAGAAACAACAAATGCAATGCTTATAATGCAAAAAAATAATGCATCGGTATCTGACGGTATTTCCTATGAGGCGATAAAAAAAACACCAGACAGAAATACAAGTGATGTTCTTAAACGTATCAGTGGAGCAAGCATTCAGGAAAACAAATTTGCCATTATCAGAGGTTTAAATGACCGGTATAATGCTGCATACATTAATGGTGCACCTTTACCAAGTTCTGAATCCGACAGAAAAGCATTTGCTTTTGACATTTTCCCTTCTAATATGCTTGATAATCTTGTAATAACAAAAACAGCAACCCCCGATATGCCGGGCGAATTTGCGGGTGGAGTTATACAAATCAATACCAAAAGTATTCCTGAAAAAAATGAACAAGTATTTTCCATAACAGGAAATTATAATACTATTACTACGTTTAAACATTTTAAAACCTATGATGGAGGCAAATACGACTGGTTGGGTATTGATGATGGAACAAGAGCTCTGCCATCAGGTATACCGGCTACTATTGAATTTTCACATTTAACCGTACAGGAAAAAGGAGAGCTGGCAAAACAGATGACTCCTTCATGGACATTAAAAACAACTACGGCTTTACCTGCTCTGAACCCTCAATATAGCATTGCCAATGTTGGGAAAATATTCGGACGTGAAGCAGGAAGTGTTTTTGCTCTGTCATACCAGAACAACTACAATTACAATGAAATAATAAGAAGGGAATACGAAGAGCAATCTACCAATGTTGTTAAACGTATGGAGTTGAACGATAAACAATATACTAAGGCTATATTGACAAGTGGCATGTGGAACTTATCATATAAACTGAATCCTAACAACCAGCTCAGTTGCAAAAATCTGTTAAGTGTAAATAGTGATGATAAAGTTACTGTACGTAATGGTGCCCGTGAATTTGACCAACCTGAAAAACAATGGGAGAAATCATCGCTTCGATGGTTTACACAAAATATTCTTTACAGTGGTCAATTCAGTGGTGAACATTTATTATCTGAATCAAAGATAAAAATCAAATGGATTGGCGGATACAGTGATATTAAACGAAGCGTGCCTAACATGAGGCGGATAGTATATCAGAAAACGGCAGCAAATGAAGAAGACACAACGGTAGATTATGCTGCTGTTATTCAAAACGAAGGCACTATACCCAACGCTGCCGGCAATATGTTTTTTTCAGAAACAAATGAAAAAATATCCAGTTTTAGATATGAAGCAAGCTTCCCGCTTACACTAAAAGAAATAAAAACCGATATAAAAGTTGGAGGGTTTCATCAATTCAGAGACCGAAGCTTTAATGCACGCAATTTAGGATTTTCAAAATACAGGCAGGGGAACACTGTTAAATTCAACAGTCAATTGTTGCTGTTGTCCGAAGAGGAGATTTTTGCAGGCAGTAATATGGGAGTACTTGACCAGCCAGGCCCTTATAATGGCGGCTTTAAACTTGATGAGGCCACCAAAACAAGCGATAGTTATACTGCCTCCTCTTTCTTAAATGCAGGATTTGTAATGTTTGATACTAAATTTTTTGAACGGTTAAGAATAATCTATGGAGTAAGGATGGAGTCCTATAATCAACAATTACATACCATAAAGGATGGAAGTAATACACCTATCATGGTAGATACAACTGTAAATGATTTTCTTCCCTCAATTAATTTAATCTACTCGTTAACCGAAAAAATAAATATCCGGGGAAGTTATTACCGGACGATATCCCGCCCAGAGTTCAGAGAATTAGCCCATTTTATATTTTATGATTTTGTCACTGACTTCGCAATCTCAGGGAATCCTGATTTAAATCGTGCATTGATTGATAATTATGATCTCCGTTTTGAATATTATCCCGTTTCCGGGCAGATAGTTTCCGTTTCCGGCTTTTATAAAAATTTTACAAATGCTATTGAACAAGCCAGCAGACCAGACGTACTAAGAGAATTATATTACACTAATGTTGCTAAAGCCACAAATGTTGGAATAGAAGTGGAATATCGATTTAAACTCAGTTCTGTTTTAAGAAATGATTCCAGTTTCTTTTTATCAGCAACTACACTCTATACTAACTTTTCATATATTAATTCCAAAGTTGATGTTAGCAAAATCAATGGTTCCGAATCTTCTGAACGCCCTTTGCAGGGACAATCGCCCATTATAATTAATGCAGGCATTCAATATGCACATCCTTCAAACGGATGGGGACTAAGCATATCTTATAATATGGTTGGCAAACGTATTTATATTGTTGGAAATATCAATGAACCTGATTATTGGGAAAAACCACGTAATGTTATCGATATTCAGATTGTCAAACGGATAAAAGAACGTTTAGAAATAAAACTGAATGTACGGGATATGCTTGCACAAAACTTAATTTTTTATCAGGATATAGACAAGAATGGAAAATATAATGAAACCAAGGATAATACAATGATTAATACCAATTATGGACAAACAATTTCGTTAGGTATTAATTACAAATTCTAACCCATTGTATCGTATTAAATCTAAATAAAATCCCCCCTACACCCTATTAATCTGGTATGACAAGAGATAGAACATGCCTCATAACACAAAATTAAAGTTGTAATAATAAACACACAACCCCCGCTTAATTCTAAAGAAACACAGCTTCAATAGCTTTGTGCAAATTTTTAAAACGAGATTTATTATTAAAAAATAAATTATACAACTATGAAAAAAATCTACACATTTGCATTAACAGGTTTACTTAGCGGCTCAATAGCCGCACAAACTGCTTTCTGGACCACAACGGCTTACAAAGGCGCATTCCCGGTAACAGATAATACAGCGACAACAGACTGGACAAATGGCTGGACAAATTTTGATCCGGAAAATACAGTTTATGGTACACCCAACGCCACAGTGAGCGCTGATATTACTAGTAATACAACATGGGACACAGGAACAATTGTATTGCTCCAAAATAAAATTTATGTAAAGAATAATGCTGTATTAACTATTGAACCTGGTGTTATTATTCGTGGTGATAAAGCCACACAAGGTTCATTACTCATTGCAAGGGGGGCAAAAATTGTTGCACAAGGTACGGCAAACAATCCTATTGTGTTTACATCAAGCGAATCAGCGGGTAACAGAGTCGAAGGCGACTGGGGAGGGGTTGTTATTTTAGGTGGCGCAAGAAATAACCAGCCTGGAGGAATTGCTAATATTGAAGGTATAGTAGTTTCAAGTGACAGTGAATATGGTGGAACAAATGATGAAGATAGCTCTGGGATATTTTCTTATGTGAGAATTGAGTTTCCGGGTATTGCTTTTCAGCCGAACAAAGAAATTAACGGGTTAACTTTAGGTTCAGTTGGTTCTAAGACTAATATAGATCACATACAGGTTTCTTTTTCAGGAGATGATAGTTATGAATTTTTCGGTGGAACGGTTGATGCTAAATACTTAGTTGTATTTCGTGGATTGGATGATGATTTTGATACTGATTTTGGCTATAGTGGAAGGGTTCAATTTGGTTTGATTATAAGAGATGCTGATTTATCTGATGCAGCAGGCGATTCAAATGGTTTTGAGTCTGATAATGATGCAACAGGAACAGCTAATTTGCCAAGAACTAAAGCTGTTTTTTCAAACATTACGAGCATTGGACCACTACGTAATGGTACAGTAACTTTGCCAATAGGCGAAAAATTTGAAAGAGCTTTTTATATACGTAGAAACTCTGCTATTTCGATATTTAACTCTATTGCTGCTTCCTGGGAAAAAGGAATCTATCTGAAAGATGCCGGCACTGTCGATAACTTCACAACTAATGATTCTGCCGTTTTTGCCAACAATATTATTGCCTCCGATATAGACATCACAACAGTTGTGGATGCAAATGCAACACCAGCAATTTACAATACAATCTTCGCATCCGGCAACAATGATTCCACAAGCACAGTAGCAAACGTAGCCTGGGTCAATGCATTTCCTGCATCTTTATCTACCACGCCAGATTACCGTTTGCAGCCGTCTTCAGGAGCCGCTTCCGGTGCTTCTTTTACAGATTCTAAATTTGTAGGCGTTATCCCGTCAGGGATCAACCAAAACGAACAAGAAATTACTAATATTAGTTTATATCCTAATCCTGTAATTGATGAAGTGAATATCAACATTAACTTAAATCAACTTTCAAAAGTTACTGTTACAATTTGTGATATTACCGGTAAAGCTGTAATGAACGTATCTAAATACCCAATGAATATGGGCAACACTACCGTTAAAATTAATACGAGCGGGCTTCCTGCAGGTATTTATTTTACAATCATTGCATCCGGTTCTGTTCAAAAAACAATAAAAACTGTTGTTGTTAAATAATAACCATAAAGATTCTCCAAAAAAACATCTCTGCCTGAATCAGGTTAGAGGTGTGTTTTTTCTTCTTATAATATAAAAGATGACCTGCTATGAAAGCTATGAGCCGTATTTTGTTTGTGTTTGATAATATAAAGGAACTCAATCTTTTGGAATTAAACTTAACCCGTAATGGGTTTGAGATAGCTATATCTTCCTCTTTAAATGATGCTTTGATAAAAGCAAAAAAAATGTTGCCGGATTTAATTGTCATCAATACATTAGACCCTGAAAAAGATATTGAATTGTTCGGCAAACAGGTCGATATGAAATATGTAAAAAAAACACTATTGCCCAGCATGATTGAATTGGAAGATTACCTGAATATACAAACACGGGAACATGTTGTTATTAAGGGTTTATCGCGCAATAAAACCTATAGAGACAATGAAATCATTTTCCTTATTTCTCAAAGAAAGTTAAATTAATATCCCGGTTAAATCTGTTATATACTTCGGCTGAATGAGGCTTCGGTGAGCTCAGCCGAACCGTCAATCGGTATAAATTGCCCGGCTCAATCTTTTTAATTACATTTGAAAATAAATCCACATCAAAATTCTAAACTTGAAGCATTTTAGCTACAATTAGTATTATGAGCTTACCTCAGATTTCTTATGTAATACCTCTTTA
>JAHEXZ010000101.1 GCA_023251835.1 Bacteroidota bacterium
TTGAAAGAATTTTAAGGGAAGCATCTCTTACATCGGTCATTACGTCACGTATACCACAAATAGTTTCATCTATACAATCATCGCAACGCTCATAAAAGTTAAGGCTAACACAAGGTATTAATGCTATTGGGCCACCTGTTGATCGTAATACCTGGCTAAGAAATACTTCACTGGGTTTTTTTATCAGGTAGTAACCGCCCCCCGCTCCCATTTTGCTACCCAATATGCCTTGTTTTCTGAGGTCAAGAAGAATTGCTTCTAAAAATTTTTTAGGGATTTTTTCTTGCTTCGACAAGGTTCCAATAAGTGTGGGCCCCTTACCATAATTCTTTGCAAGATGAAGCAAGGCTTTTATGGCATATTTGGTTTTTCTGGAGATCATCGGTGACTATCAATAATTTGTTCTACGGCTGTATGGCTATACAAAAATACATTTAATTAGTTTAAAATTATTGTCGAGATACCATAATTGAGCAAAAAAAGCCCTGCAAATTGCAGAGCTTTTAAGAGATAAAATACGAGTGTTATTGAGAAAGGAAGCAATGATTATTAGTCAACAACCTGCACCATTTTAAATGGAACATTAATAATTGCCTGATAGTCTTCTCCTGCTTCCAGCATGTCCTCATCATCTTCCTCATAATACCAGTTAATCACTACTTTGCTGCCATTTTTGTTGATGCCTTCCAGCTTTTTAAACACATCCAATATACATTTTGATGAACTGGTGTTAAAATACTCCAACTGTATATTAACATTGGTAGTTGGCTGAGGCTTGGTAGCATACCTTTCTAATAAATCTACTATTGGTTTGTAAAACTCAATAGAGTTTTCAGGTATTGAGCGCCCTTTAATTTCTAAAAACCCTTTTTCTGTATCAAAATTAACAGTTGGGGTTTTTGGTGTCCCTTCAATTGAGATTGCTTCCATATTGCTTACTATTTATTGAGAAATATTAATATTTAGACTAAAAAAAGAATACTTTTGATCAACAGGAGTAAAGTCAAAATTAAGTTTGCCACCTGTTTTGCGGGCAATGTCAATCATTCCAAGTCCGCCTCCTCCTTTTAATGACATTTCACCATTATTTAAAACTTCTTTATAATACTCTTTCAATTCTTCTTTGCTCAGCATATTAATGCTGTCTAAGAGTTTTTTTAAATTAGGAATATTTTCATTCTTAATATAGTTACCGGTAATAATGTTGTAATACGTATCCATCTTGCCAATCATAAAGATAGCAGAACGCACTTTTTCATCATTTGTCGGTGATGATTCATCCATGTGATGGTACAAATTCTGAAGACATTCTACCAACACATTATACACCTTCTTTTTAATCTTGGGTTCTTCCTGGAAATTATCCAGTTTAGCTTCCATTATTTGCAGAATGGAGGTAAGCAAATCTGATGTAATGTCACCTTTAAAAGAGAGCATGATGTTATTTTGCTCCATTTTATCGTAGAAACCATAAATATCTAACACCATAAAACGCTGATTAAATTGATAAACCTCTGTATTCTGAATAATTTAATACGCAAATATATACATAAGTTTAATTAAACAAACAATCCCCTGCTGTTTTTTGGAACAAATTTATTAAAAATAATTCTTTTTTTGAAATTAACTATCGCCTGGTTGTGAGTTCTTTACATTTTTTTATTCTGAAAATTGAGCCAAAAAGACTTTGTATTAAAGCATGTATACTTCAACTGAATAAGTTTAGAAAAAACCAGCAAACTCATCCCCTCAGTATAAATCTTATTTCTTTCTCATAAATATCTGGATAGGAACTCCCGTAAAATCAAATTGTTCACGTAATCTGTTTTCTAAGAAACGGGTATATGCTTCCGTTACATATTGTGGCAGATTGCAATAGAATGCAAAAGTAGGTGCATGTGTAGGCAATTGATTTACAAACTTAATTCTAACGTGTTTACCCTTAATAGCTGCGGGAGGATGACGCTCGATAATTTCAAGCATTACATCATTCAATTCTCTGGTTTTTATTGTTTTAGTTCTATTGGCATTTGCTTTTTCAGCTATTTCAATAGCCTTTAACACGCGCTGCTTTGTTAATGCAGAAGTAAATACTATAGGCACATCACGAAAAGGCGCTATTTTTTCTCGTATTTTTTGTTCATATTCCTTAGTAGTATTAGTAGTTTTTTCTACCAGGTCCCATTTATTTACCACAATAACAATTCCTTTGCGATTACTTTCTGCTAAATGAAAAATGTTTAAATCCTGGGCTTCAAGCCCAGATTGGGCATCTATCAGTAACAGGCAAACATCACAATTTTCAATAGCCCGGATTGAACGCATAACAGAGTAAAATTCCAGGTCTTCTTCCACTTTTGATTTTTTGCGGATGCCGGCAGTATCAATCAATAAGAAATCATGGCCAAAAGCAGTATAGCGGGTGTTAATAGAATCACGAGTTGTTCCTGCAATAGGGGTTACTATGTTGCGCTCCTTGCCTAACAAAGCATTTACAAATGAAGATTTACCAACATTCGGCCGGCCAACAATAGCAAATTTAGGAATATTTAATTCTTCTTCTTCATGTTCTATATTCAGTACTTTTACTACCGCATCCAACAGCTCCCCCGTGCCGCTGCCACTTATTGCAGAAATGTTATAAGGGTCACCCAAGCCTAAAGCATAAAACTCCCCTGACATACCCTGACGCACAAAATTATCTACCTTGTTACAAACAACAAACACTTTTTTTTTGCTCCGTCTTAATAAATCGGCTACTATTTTATCATCTTCTGTAGCGCCTTCCGTAACATCCACAACAAACAGAATTACATTAGCTTCATCAATAGCCAGTTGCACTTGTTTACGTATCTCTTCTTCAAATAAATCTTCAGAACCTTTTACATATCCACCGGTATCAATTACAGAGAACCGTGAGCCAATCCATTCCGATTTACCATAGTGCCGGTCACGTGTTACTCCTGACTCAGCATCTACTATTGCTTTTCTACTCTCGGTCAAACGGTTAAAAATGGTTGATTTACCTACATTCGGACGTCCTACTATTGCTACAATGTTTGACATATTTTTTAATTGGAGATTTTTTGATTCCTGACCTGTCGTCAGGACAGGTTGGAGAATTGGAGATGGTTTTTCAGAGTTAATTATTATATCTTTTAATTATCTATTTCTGCCTTCTCCATTTCTCCATTTTTCTAATTCATTAATTCGTATATCCAAAACGTTTTAGTTGTTGGTCACTGTCTCTCCAGTCCTTATTTACTTTTACAAATAACTCTAAGAATACTTGTTTTTGAAAAAATGCTTCTATATCCTTGCGGGCTTCAGTGCCAACTTTTTTTAATGCTTTGCCCTGGTGGCCGATAATAATACCTTTTTGAGATTCTCTGATTACAAGTATTTCTGCTCGTATTCGTATAATTTTTTCCTCTTCTCTGAATGATTCTACTACCACTTCTACCGAATAAGGAATTTCTTTTTTATAGTTCAATAAAATTTTCTCACGGATAATTTCTGAAACAAAAAATTTTTCAGGTTTGTCTGTCAGCTCATCTTTTCCATAATAACCGGGGCCTTCTGGCAGAAGAGCTAAAATACGGTCGAAAATATAATTGATATTAAATTTTTCCAGTGCTGATACAGGAATTACTTCTGCATTGGGCACCTCCTGTTTCCAGTACTGTACTTTTTCTTCCAGTTTTTCCTGACTGGCCAAATCAATCTTATTCACCAGTAATAATACAGGTACTTTTGCATTTTTTATTTTGTCTAATATTTTTTCTTCAATCTTGATATCCTCAAAAATATCAGTAACAAAAAGCATAATATCTGCGTCTATAATAGCCGTATTTACAAATTCCATCATAGACTCTTGTAGTTTGTAATTAGGCTTTAATACACCCGGGGTATCAGAATAAACAATCTGAAAATCTTCTCCGTTTACAATGCCCATGATGCGATGGCGGGTAGTTTGTGCCTTAGATGTAATAATAGACAGCCGCTCACCAACCAAAACATTCATTAAGGTTGACTTTCCCACATTGGGACTACCTATAATATTCACAAACCCAGCCTTATGTGTCATTTAAAGAGATAACAAATAACAATTTGTTGGATTACAAAGGAACAAAATATATAGTTGTAGTCCTATTTTTTAAAAATATATACTGAATCTTACAGTATACTTTCATTTACCCCTCCAAAGGAGTTTTTGCCTGAAAGGGTTTCTTTGGAATAAAGTTTGAATTTCGCGATTTTGACTGTCTGCCGTTTAGTCAATGGGATTATTCGTTAATTAAAATTAAAATTCTAACAAAGGATGATAAATTGTTAATAATATTATTAGGAGTACACAAAACAAACCCTATCTTTGTACCCGCAAAAATGAAAGTAATTGTGTTTTTACAACCGGTAAAAACATTACAAATATAATCCTACATTGCGGGGTGGAGCAGTTGGTAGCTCGTTGGGCTCATAACCCAAAGGTCATCGGTTCGAGTCCGGTCCCCGCTACTAAAGATGACGGCAACTGAGAAATCGGTTGCCGTTTTTCATTTACCACCTCCAAAGACCCATTCAATTCAGCACTTAGAGCAAATATGGAATTTACTTTTTCGGTTCGATAAGTGTTACTTTCTCTACTTAATAAAAGACTTTGATAAATTCCTAACCTCATCAGTTTCCGGATTTCATCTTGCTCCTTCTGTGAAAATTCAAAAAAAATCATTGCCGGATCAAGAAAAGCAAGAGGGTGATTTTTTCACAGAAAAAAGTCCACGATCCTCTGAACCAATAATGGGGCTAACAACTTCATCTGAGCATAATCTGAATGAATTAAGTACAAAGAAAAAAAACGAGCAACTCTTTTTTGGTTTATTAGATGATATTGAATTTAAATCTACAATAGTGGACATATCTACACGATAGAAAAAGAAGCACGAACCACTAACAGCTAAGGTTTCGTTGCGCCAGCAGGGCGAACAATGAAACCGATGTTACACGGAACCGCCTGTGCTGATGGGGGTATCAGGTTATTATTACGATGATTACGAAAAAAGTACAAGGAAAACTCCTTGCTTTTCCCACATCGGAAATTGGTGCATCCGTAAAGTTTAAATACATTTGTGATTAAAAAAGAAGAGCTGTGTGAAGGGAGACTTTCAAGCACGATTCCGTGAGAACGTAAGGGTGAAATTCCCTCGCGTGACTCAATTAGCCACAATGAAAAAAACACATTTATGACCATAAGATTCTTTACATTAATATTTCTCTTTGGACTTACTGCTTATGGACAACAAGGTAAACAAGTTGACAACAAAATTCAAAAGGTAGAACTTTTTGGAAAGCATTGGGCAGGCAGTTGTACTAATTCTTGCGACACACTCTATTTTAGTGCATTTAAAAAATATGACTCAAAACGTTATCAATGGGGAGGAGATGGGGAAGGATTAGAATTTTATAAAGATGGAACAGCCCAGACTTTCAGCAATGTAATGTGCAGTGATGAATCAAGCCCTGTCGAATTGTTTCCGTCCAAATGGAAATTGCAGAGAGATACGCTTACTATTGACGGTTATTATATCACCAAAACATATCAGATTCTTATTTTGAATAAAAGAAATTTACAAATGAAAATATTGGGGATCAATGCTAAAGAAATTAAATAACAATTGACAACAAAACATTTGACAATTGATGCGCACGAGCACCTACCCAAAAGGTGGGGTTGGGTGAACAAAAGGCAGTTCTGTGGTTAATGGAAGTTTAGTTTTTCAAATCAAGTTTTGTGGTCAACGTCCCGCCCTTGGGGTAGCTTCAAAACATTAGCCTCAATGCAAAAAAAGACATTATCTTTGACAAATAATTTTTCGACAGCCAAATACAATTGACAACGACAATAAAAAAGTAAAAACGATCTGTGGACAGTAACGTTCTCGACAGACTAATAAAAATTGCAAATGCTAACAAAATATTTAACAATAGTATTTCTCTTAGAACTTACTGCTTGTGAACAACAGAGAGAGCAGACTGGCAACAAAAAGGAATTAGCAAATAAGGTTGACAGTATTAAAATATTATTACAAGGAAGTTGGTTTGGAGAAGAATACGATGAGCACGCGGTATTTTATATAAAAGATGACACGATAAGTTATATTGAACACTTTGACAAGTATAAATATTCCATTTCCAATGACACTTTGGATATATTGACTGAAGTTCCAAATTTCAAAGAATTTGTTATTATGCAATTAACAAAAGACTCATTAATATTAAAGGACATTGCACATGACGAGGTGCAAACAAAAAAGTATTGGCGAACAAAATAAAGTATGCTAAATCAGGAGTAGAAACAAGTAAGTATTTGCTATGTGTGAAGATATATTTTTCGTTTGCTTAAAAGGTCAGGTTCAAAATACGCTATAATTATTTCGTTAAATGAAACTTAAAACAGTACCTAATCTATTTTAACCCCATATTTATAATTTGTTTCCATCATTATCTTTCCGTTCTGGTCATAATATATCCATTTACCATGGGGTTTACTTTCTGTACGTTTTGTTTTTTTGTCGGTAACCAGTTTATAGGAGGTTTGGCTTTTTAGTTTGTTGTTTTCATACCAGGCACTACAATCGCCATTTAGTTTGCCATCTTTATAGGTTTGTTCCATTGATTTAACACCTGTTGGATAGTAGTAAGTCCAAAGGCCTTCAGGTTTTTCATCTTTATAGTTTCCTTCGCTGTCTTTACCACCTTGCGGAGTCCAAAATACCCAATATCCATATTTTCTGCCATCTTTATATTCTCCTTCTTCTTTTATTTTTTCCGAATCATAGTAATACTTCCAGACTCCGGTTTTGAGATTGTTCTTGTAGAATCCTTCATAATTGAGTTTATTATTAGGAAACCAGCCTTTCCATGCTCCATCCATTATTCCGGCTTTAAAGTGGCCTTCATCTTTGGGTACACCATCATTATACCATGATTTCCAGTTGCCTTCTTCTTTTCCGTCTGTATAGCTGCCTTCCTGCAGCTTTTGCCCATTTTCAAACCATATTGTCCAGAAGCCTTCCCGTTTATTTGATTTATAATTGCCTTCTTTCCATTTTGAACCATCGCGGTACCAGTATTTCCAAAGGCTATCCTGCATATCATTTTTATAATATCCTTCCGATTCTTTTTTACCGGACGGAAACCAGCTTAGCCATTTGCCACTTCGCATGCTTGCAATTAAAAGTCCTTCCATCTCCAATTTACCTTCTTCATTGTACCATTTCCAATAGCCACTTTTTAAATCATACATATAAGAGCCCTGACTTTTCGGGTTGCCATTTTTATACCAGTTGGTACAGTTTCCATTTTTCCTTCCCTGCTGGTAGGTAACCATGTAGTCCTTTTCTCCTGTTGGTTCGTAATACGTCCACTCTCCCTCCATTAAGCCGCTAAAATATTTTCCTTCCGCTTTCTTCTTACCATTGTCATAAACAACAGTAAGCTTTCCACTCCCATTTTTAATAGGTTGTTCGGTGGTTGTTTCTGTCCAAAGATTCATTAATAGCACCTGGTCCTTTTCATATATCAGTTCCTGTTTAGGGCTACCGCTTTTGTACCACTCTTTCCATGACCCGTTTTCCTTTCCATTCACAAAAACACCTTCTTTTTGTTTGGTACCATCGTTATACCAACCTGTATATGTACCATCCGGCAGATTATTTTTAAAGCTTCCTTCACTCTCTTTTTGTCCATTAGCATAATAATAAATCCAGGAACCTTCTTTTTTCCCTGCTTTGTAATTTTCAACACTTTTAAGTGTTCCCTTTTCATACCAACCTGTCCATGTACTATCCGGCTGATCCTCTTTAAAAAATGTTTCCTGGGCTTTGTTTCCATTGCTATACCAATATTTCCAAGCACCATTTTTTTTACCCCTGTTATAATTTTGTTCTGATTTTATTTTTTTACCGGCATAATAAGAAACAAACTTTCCGTTTTCTCTACCATCATTAAAATTACCTTCTCTTGCAATATCACCATTTTCGTACCATGCAATATACTTTCCATGCTGCATTCCATCTTTCATCTGCTGCTCACTCTTTTTCTTAGTTTGAGCTGCATCCCAATACTCTGTAACAGGTTGTGAAAAGGCAAAGGGAGCTATGAGTGTAGAAATAAGAGTGAATATTATTTGTTTTATTTTCATATTATAAAGCTATTTGTTTTGTAACATTTTAATGATACAAAAACAAAAATACAAAAAACCTAAACCGGAAATTGAAATATACTGAATCTTAATGAGTTTGCGATAGCAAAGTCGGTTATATTCAGTAATACTGAGCGAAAGAGTTTGCTGTTTTTTGCAAACTCTTTCAGTCGAAATATAAAACCAGAAGTGAACCTTTAGAGCCTTTTTAAAATAAAACCGACAATTTATTATATGGAAATGTAGTCAAATGATGGTTGTGCCCAATCAATGACTACTGAATGTCGCACCATTTTAGTATCCAGAAAAGTATAGCTCCCAGAAGACCGCTAATGGGAATAGTTAATATCCATGCCCAAAGCAGGTTGATTGTAACACCCCATTTCACAGCTGCTATATGTTTAGTGATGCCTACACCAATAATGGAACCTGTAATAGTATGCGTAGTGCTTACCGGAATACCCATCTTTTCAGTCATAAATAAAGTAAGTGCTCCGGCAGTTTCAGCACTTACCCCTTCAAGCGGAGTTACTTTAGTAATCTTGCTTCCCATGGTTTTAATAATCTTCCATCCGCCCATCATAGTACCGCAGCCAATTGCTGTATAACATGCAATTGGTATCCAGTTGGGAATATGGTGTATTTCCAGCTTACCTTTGGCATTCACTATTTGTTCTACATTTGCCCATTCAGGTATTGGCAAACCCTGCAATTTTAATTGTGATGCAAACACCAGTAGTGTTGCTGCTATTATACCCATAACTTTCTGAGCATCATTACCACCATGGCCTATACTGAACAGGCCTGATGATACAAGCTGCAAACGTTTAAACCAGCGTGTAGCTCTGGCTGGGTTCGCTTTTTTACTAATATTTACAATAATAAGAGTAATGATAGAGGCTATAATTACCCCAATAATGGGTGCTAAAAAAATAAATGCGAAAGTAATGATGATTTTTTCCTGGTTAACAACCCCGAATCCTGCATGAGCAACAGCCGCTCCGGAAAATCCTCCAAGTAAGGTATGCGAAGAGCTGGAAGGTATGCCAAACCACCAGGTGAGAAGGTTCCAGAAAATAGCGGCAAGCAGCCCGGCACACACAACAGCAAAATTAATAGCATCTGTATGTACTATTTTTGCCACTGTATCAGCCACTTTTAAATCAAATATCCAAAATGCGATTATATTAAAAAATGCCGCCCACAAAACCGCCTGAAAGGGACTCAATACTTTGGTAGAAACAACAGTTGCAATTGAATTTGCAGCATCGTGAAAACCATTGATAAGATCAAAAATAAGTGCAAGTACTATAATGATAATTAATAGTGTCATTGTTATTTATGGATTTGGAGATTAGTGAATCGAAGATTTGTGGTGAATCAGAGATTTGGTAAAATTTGTTTTAATTCTCCAACCTGTCCTGACGACAGGTCAGGATTTTCTATCTCTTCAACCTGTCCTGACGACAGGTCAGGATTCTCCAATTCGTTTTTATTTATGCGTTTTTCACTAAAATAGATTCAAGAACATTTGCAGCATCCTCACACATATCAGTAGCTGTTTCTAGTGCCGACAGCACTTCTTTCATCTTAATAATTTCTACCGCATTTTTCTCTTCTTCAAACAATTTAGCAATCTCCATATCAAATATATCATCTGCATGATTCTCAATACTGTTGATACGCACACACGCTTCTTTAATTTTATTGATGTTTTTCATGTTTTTTAACTCGCACACTGCATTATGCAATTCGTCAGAACACTTTTGAATCAATTCTGCAAGCTTGATAATAGAAGGTGTTGTTTCTACCTTATATATTTCGATACGTTTTGATGAACCATGAACATAATCAGCAATATCATCAACCGCTGAGATCAATGAATGAATATCCTCACGATCAAACGGTGTGATAAAGTTTGCACTTAACTCATGAAAGGTTTCGTGAGTGATGTTGTCGCCAACATGTTCCAAACGTTCAATTTCCCTGACCAGCTCTTTTCTTCGTGCAGGGGAAGTGGTGGTTACCATCTCTACCAATGCTTTTGAAATATCAATCAGGTTAGCTGTAGCTTTTTCAAAAAGCACATAAAATATTTTATCCTTTGGTTGAAAAAAACGAAAGATGTTAAAGGTCATAATTTATATATTTTTTTATGTTAATTTTTCTATTTTAAAGACTATATATTTTTGCTGATGCCTTAGAGTCTGCTCAAAAACTGCTATTTATTATTGGCCTCAATATTAAATAAATTTCCGGTATGATTCTAATTATTTAATTAACAATAACCATATCTTGTATTATACTTTAGCTATTTGAGTTTAAGAAAACTCAAGGCTATGGCGTAGCTGATTCTGAGTAAGTTAGCTGTGTTTTCTTAAACCCGATAGCTATCGGGTCGCTAAGATTCAGTATTATTTTTCATTTCTTCAACTGAACGGTGCTTCAAAATCTTCGCTTCAATATAAAAAATAATTTCTTCAGCCATATTTTTTGCCTGATCACCAACCCTTTCCAATTTTCGGATAATGGATAACAGATACAATGCAGGCTCAATAGAATCCGGGTGATTACGAATATAATCAGCAACAACTGAATTGGCTTTTATATTTATATCATCCAGCAATTCATCTTGTTGAAAAATTCTCCTCGCAATAGCCGTATCTTCCTTATCAAATGCATACGATACATCAGTCATCATGTTGATAGCTGCTTCATACATCTCAACGGCCCGGGTAAGTTTTAAAAGTTGTTTATCAAAGTTTTGATCAACATTAATAACAAATTTGGCAATACCTTCAGCAATATCCCCTGTACGTTCCAGGTTGTTAGTAATTTTTAATACTGCTAAAACAAAACGTAAATCAACTGCAACTGGATTAAACAGGGCAAATATATTCTCACAATCCCGATCAATCTTTAATTCATAGGCATTCACCCGCTTTTCACTGAGTATTACTTCACGTGCTAAATCTTTATCTAAGTTCAACAGTGATTCTTTACCTTTGTTTAATTGCAGGTTAACAAGCGTCCATAATTTTATAGTTTCTGTCTTTAATTGTTGTAATTCAATATCTAAGTGAGTCATTTTAACTTAATTTATATCTTGGTTATACAGTGATGTAAATTACTCATTCTATTTATTTTTCACTCAATTTTTCTATCCAAAACGTCCTGTTATATAATTTTGTGTTCGTTCATGTTTAGGGTTTGTAAAAATAATTTTTGTTTTATCGTGCTCAATTAATTCACCCATATAAAAAAATGCTGTGGTATCACTCACCCTGCCAGCTTGTTGCATATTATGGGTTACTATAACAATTGTATATTGAGTTTTTAATTCATAAATGAGTTCTTCAATTTTTGCTGTTGAAATAGGATCCAGAGCTGATGTTGGCTCATCCATTAATATAACAGAGGGCTGAATTGCCAGTGCTCTTGCAATACATAGCCGTTGTTGTTGACCACCCGAAAGTTCAAAGGCGGATTTTTTTAATTTGTCTTTAACTTCATCCCACAAAGCCACAAGTTTTATAGATGTTTCAACCCGTTCCTGAATGATCTTTTTATCTGTGACCCCATTCACACGCAGCCCATAGGCTACATTTTCAAAAATAGTTTTTGGAAACGGATTAGGTTTCTGAAACACCATTCCAACATTTTTTCGCAGGCTGTCTATATTTACTCCTTTTGCATAGATATCTTTTCCATCAATAAATATATTTCCCGTGATTCTTGTTTCATCTATTAAATCATTCATACGATTAAACAAGCGCAGATAGGTTGATTTTCCACAACCGGAAGGGCCAATCAGGGCTGTTACTGTATTTGCTTTAATAGCAATATTTATATTTTTTAAAGCCCGGAAAGTACCATAAAAAAAATCTACATTCTTGGATTCAATTTTATACATTTTTTTAATTCATTTTCACTTTTTTACCAAAATACTTTCGTAAACCATTTGCCAATAAATTAGCAATTAGCACAAGTAGTATAAGCACTAATGCTGTTCCGTAAGCAATAGGCCTGGACTCTTCAATATTGGTTCCACTGGTTGAAACTACGTAGAGATGATATGGCAATGCCATTGTCTGATCAAAAATACTTGTTGGTAATTTTGGCAAAAAATAAGCAGCCACAGTAAACAATATAGGCGCTGTTTCACCCGAAACACGACCAATAGAAAGAATAAGTCCTGTAATAATATTAGGAAATGCTATTGGCAGAACAACTCTGCGTGTAGTTTGCCATTTACTTGCCCCAAGTCCTAAACTTGCGTGCCGGAAAGTGGTATCAACAGCTTTTAAAGATTCTTCTGTTGTTCTTATTACAATTGGTAATACTAATAATCCAAGTGTAAGCGAGCCGGCCAAAATAGAATCTCCAATGCCTAATTTATTTACAAACAATGCCATACCAAATAGCCCAAAAACAATGGAAGGTATTCCAGCCAGATTATCTGTCATTTGTTTAATTAATTTTTTTATAATGCTATCTTTCATATATTCATTCATATATATAGCTGCTAATACTCCTACCGGAAATGCAAAAATGATACTTCCTGCTACTAAACATAAAGTGCCAATGATGGCAGGGAGAATGCCTCCTTTTGTCATTCCATCTTCAGGCATTTTGGATATAAAATCCCAATTGACAGCAGATATCCCTTTAATAATAATAAATGAGAGTATAATAAATAAAACCGCAATGATTGAATAGCTTAATAACCTGAATATCCAAAATGCAATAAACTGATTCTGTTTTTTTCTTTTAGCTAATTTGGCTTCGTTTATTTTTTGCATCACTTAATGGTTGTTATGCTTTTTTTTGTTCGAAATAAATCCAACGGTGAGGTTGATAAATAATGTAATGATAAATAGAATACAACCTAAAGCAAATAACGCTTTATAATGTAGTCCGCCATTAGGTGCTTCGCCCAGTTCAGCAGCAATGGTAGCAGGTATGGTTCTTACAGGAGCTAATATTGTGTGAGGTATAACTGCTGCATTCCCTGTTACCATAAGCACAGCCATAGTTTCACCAATTGCCCGTCCAATGCCTAGTATGGCTCCGGCAGAGATTCCGGAAACAGAATATGGAATAACAACCTTATAAATTGTTTGCCATTTACTTGCTCCTAGTGCTAAACTGGCTTCTTTAACGGCACGTGGCGTATTGCGCATAGCATCCTCAGATATTGTAATTATTGTAGGCAAGGCCATGATAGCTAATATAATACTTCCCGCTAATCCTGTTTCACCTACAGGCAGATCAAAAGTTTTTTGAATAAGAGGAACAATAACTACCAGGCCAAAAAAACCGTACACCACAGATGGAATACCTGCCAGCAATTCAATCAAAGGTTTCATAATATTGCGTACTTTATCTTTTGCAATTTCACTCATAAAAATTGCCGCAGCCAAACCAAGTGGCAATGCTATAAGAATTGCACCCAGGCTCACCCAAAGAGTTCCTAATATCAAAGGCATTACACCCAACTGTGCAACCGGTTGTGCTGTAGGAAACCATTCTTTGCCAATTAAAAATTCAGATAAGGTTATCTTGCTGATGTTGAGATTGTGGCCATTAAAATCGGGTGCAAGATATTTTTCGGGAAAAAAAGCAATTATATTGGGAAGGCTATCAACTAATCGATTGATACAGTTAGCAAGACCTTCAAAATTCTCTCCTATCTGCTCATCAGTGTAATAGTTCGAAATGTCTTCGAGTCGAAATAAAATAATTGAATCAGGGGTTCCGCCTAATTGGTTCCAATAAGTAATCTTTTGATCATAAATATCTTTAATTGATTCAGATGATATATTTTTTACCGGATTATTTTTATTAATCGTAACCACATAACCATCCTCTATTGGTTTTTTATTGAAAACACCAATACCTTCTTTAAACAGAAAAAACACAATTAACACTACGGTTAAGCTGGTAATCATTCCACTTAACATTAGTATACTCTCAATAAATTTTTCCGAGAATTTTTTATAAAATATTTTCAAAATAAGGCAATTATTAAGACTACAAATGTAGAGATGGCCATCGCCATCCGAAGTTATTTACATGTTAATCAAATGTTAATTTAATATTAACTAAAAAGCAAAAACCAGGTCAACTATATAACCTGGCCTTATTTTTAATTTCTATATTTTACAATTTACTTTGAAAGTGGCACATAACCAACCTGCTCTACTATTTTCTGTCCTTCAGCAGATAAAACGTAATCAACAAAAGGTTTAACACTCTTTTCAATACTTGCTGTATAGTAATAAAACAATGGGCGAATAATAGGATATGTTTTGCTCTTTGCTGTTTCCATAGAAGGACCTGTATAGGTTTTTCCTTTATCATAAGATACTTTTAGCGCTTTTACATCTTTCTCAAGGTAGGCTAATCCAACATAGCCAACAGCTCCTTTGGTTTGGCTGATAGATTGGATAATTGCACCAGTTGCCGGCATATTTAAAACAGAAGAAGCATAGTTTTTGTTGTTCATCACATGCTCTTTGAAAAATTCATACGTTCCTGAACTGGTTTCACGGGAATAAACAGTAATTGTTATATCATCACCACCAACCTCTTTCCAGTTTTTTATTTTGCCAGTATAAATATCTTCTATTTGCTCACGGGTTAATTGTGTTACTTTATTGGAAGGATTTACAATAACAGCTAATGCATCATAAGCAATTGTTGTTTCTCTAACTGCTTTTCCTGCATTTTGCAATTTAATCTTTTCCGCCATTTTCATTTTTCGGGATGCCATAGCAATATCAGTAGTTCCATCCACCAGGGCAGCCAGACCTACTCCACTTCCTCCACCTGTTATAGTAATTTTTGCGGTTTTGTTTTGCTTCATATAATTTTCTGCTTCTTTCTGAGAAAGAGGCAATACCGTATCACTCCCTTTAATTTTTTGTGCAAATGCACCGCTTGAAGAAATTGCTAATGCTATTAAGATTGTTTTTATTTTCATAGTGGACTATTTAAAAATTAAAATTGTTAAAACAACATTTATATATACTGAACGAGTGAGTTTGCTGATTTTTTGCAAACTCACTCAGTCGAAGTATAAATCAATATTTGAATTGCATACGTAATGTTACAACATTATCTTTTATATCTTTTGTATATCCGGAAACCTGAGTTTCTTCATTTTTTACTAAATCATAATACGCTACAAATTTTAAGTTTGCAGTTATCCGATAGGTAATACCAAATCCATAAGTATCAAAACGTATATCACCTGCTTTAGTGTTTGTTCCGGTTTTTCCAATTTCTTTACCAGAAATTTTTACATTCGGATCATAATAATCATATTTGGCAACAACCTGAAATTTAGATTGTCCAATATTTTGAATAAAATAAAAATAAGCACCACTAAAGTTTCTGTGATACAATGCAGACGAAGGTGGCCCTGAAGGACTTTTCGAAGATTTGTCCGTCCCAGGCTGTTCTCCCTGAATATATTCTGCACGCATAGTAGTAATCCCGATCTTTGAATCAATAGATACCTGTGCATCGGCTCCCATATAAATTCTTTTAGCAACACGTTCAAAATTTCCGGAATCAGCAGAAAAAACGAAGCCCTTGTCACCAGTGCCATTATTTAATGGTTCTAAATTATAATCTTTATTTGAACCTATCCTGTATCCACCATAGTAATAGGAGCCCGCAGCAGCAAATGTCACTTGTTCACTTTTTGAAGTTTTAGAGTATTGTAAACGTCCTGTAAAATCCTTGTGACTGTCAAATTCCGGAGTAACTGCTGCAGAACCATTCATCATAGCAATATCAGCTTTTAACCCATATAATGGTGATGATTTAGGCAGTTTTATAGTTCCAAAAACTCCTAAATCACGTTCTGTAGGAAAAAGTGTTTGATTGTACCGGGCACGCTCAGGGGTTTCCCGGTCACTTGAAGATTGAGTTAATTCAAAACCAAACTGGTCTTGTAATAAACCAGCTGTTAAACTAAATATGTTCATCCATGGATCAGTAACCCTGGCGAAAGTTTCCCTCATAAACAGTCCTTTTTCAGTTACATCAGTATTAACAACCATTTCCGCATTTTCAAAGGCATAAGTAAATTTAAAACGACCTCTTCTCATGGTAAACCTGCTATAGTATTTGTTCGTACCGTTGGTAAAATCACCGCCAGCAAAAGAAGGAGCTCCAGCCGAATCAATATATTGGTATTGAGGCTGCATGTATCCGGTAATTTTTAAACACTTCATTCTAGTAACATCGTCAGACATGTTTTGAACAAAACGAGTTAACGTATCTAATGGTGTTTCTGTTGTTTCCTGTGCTTCAGCGTTAAAGTTTGAAAATGCCAAAACAATTCCGCATATTGTTAATAAAACATTTCTTTTAAGTTCCATCTGAGTTAATTATAAGTTAATAAAATATTACCCGATGGGGCAAAAGTATTCTCTCCCACAAAGACGAATGTTATGCCAATGTTAAGAATTTGTAAAATTATGTATATAAGACTTGTTTTCTTCCAGCCAATGATGGGCTAAGAAATAAAACTTATAAGTGAGATTGCGAAGAAGAAAGTAATGCTAACTAAAAAATTAAAGGGGAATTAAATCAACAAAATTGTTGATTATATATAGGG
>JAHEXZ010000102.1 GCA_023251835.1 Bacteroidota bacterium
CATAAGCTACTTAATTAGGTTGCTCAAAATTAATACAAAAAAAACAATAAATGCATGTTTTTGTTGGTTTTTTTTCACTTTTAAATAATAGACGGGGTAATTTAAGCGGAGTTAGGGGTTTATATTAAAACAATTTTCTTAAATTAGCCCAAAAGTATGACGAAAGGACACTATTTCATATTAATTGCCTTAAACATAGCTATTTGGGGATGTAAAAAGGAAGACAAGCTTGTGGTTATATCCAATAACCAGGCTCCTCCGGATTATACCATTTCTAGCGTAGTTAAAGAAAATTATGTGAATAAGGTATATATTAGCGTGCTAGGCAGAAAACCAGATTCAAATGAATTTGAGGCAGGATTATCCAATATCAATCAACATAACTTATCATTAGCCGACAGGCAGTTGTTTTTAGATGAAGTTTTTGCAAAACCTGAATACAACCAGAAATTGTATGAAACAGCTTCTGTGAAACTTCTGAATTCATACGATACCAGTGCAATTACACAACAAATAGCCCTTTACCAGTTTTTGCTGACAGATTCTGCTTATGCTTCTGTTTTTGATATAATCAATATGGAAATAGCCCGTTTGCAGGAGCTGAAAGCTGTTCCTGCCGATTTGAATAATGGCTCCTTAACCACTATTGGAATGCATCGCAGGCTTATCAATAATTATTTCTATGACCAGATAAACATGGGTACTGAAAACTTTGTTGTGTCCACCTTTCAGCATTTTATGGATCGTTATCCTACAGGTAATGAATTACAGCAGGGAAAAAATATGGTGGATGGCCTCAGTGCCATTATCTTTTTGAAAGAAGGAACTACCAAGGATGATTATATGGATATTATTCTTGCTACAGATAACTACTTTGAAAGCCAGATAAGAGAACTATACTTACGTTATCTATTCAGGCAGCCTGATTCCGAAGAGATGAGTAAATATACTTCGGAATATAAATCCGACCTTGATTATAAAAAATTACAAAAAAATATACTTTCATCAGATGAATATGTTGGCATTAACTAATTCTGTTAAATATAAAGCGGTATTGCTGCTTATACTTTCTGTTGGTATTGCAACAGGCTGTAAGAAAGAACCTCCTGCAAGTTATATTTATGATGTAAATAATGTTACTGTTTCACAGGATGGGGTTTCCAAGCCCAATGTGAAATCAACCGTTGAGTTTATATCCATAGCCTATTCTGATCTTTTCGGCAATACTATTGACCAGGCTACTCTTACTGATTTGGGAACTGCCTATCTTGCTTTTGGAGATAAAAAACTTGTTGAAGATCTTATTATCCGTAATTTCTTAAATACTCAGGGAGCCGAAATCCCAACTGTAGCAGAGATGAATGCCAATGTGCCTCTTTTTATAATCAATACCTATAAAAAATTTTACAACCGTGAACCCAATGAATTTGAATTGTGGCAGTTTACTAATCTTATAACTACTGATACCAGTGTTACTCCGGAGCTGGTGTATTATGCTTTTATGACATCTAATGAATATCGGTATTACTAAACATGAACAGAAGAAAGTTTATTAAACAGTCATTATTAGCTACTGCGGGAGCAACGGCATTTCCATATATCTTGCCATCGGGCAGATTGTTTGCTGCTTCAGGAGCGAGAAAAGCGGATCATGTGGTTTTCTGTTTGTTTGCCGGTGGAGTAAGAAATTTTGAATCGGTGCATAAGATGGATGGCAACATTATGCCTCATATATTAACAGGCTCTGAAGCTATTTCTCCTGATATTGCAGGTGGTATTGATTATTTACCTCCTTTGAGTGGTTCACCATTACAAACAATAGGCACTCTATTTAAGGAATTTAGATACAATCAGGGGCCAACAGGCCATTTTAACGGGCATACAACGGCTATGACAGGAGTATACACTACTACCGATCTTAATATAAAGGCACCCCCTGTTAATCCAACTGTTTTTGAGTATTATAGGAAACATACATCACCTGCTACTTCTGCCCTTAATGCATGGTGGGTATCTAATGCTTTGGGGCCATACCCGGCTTTAAATTACAGTACAGATTCCAACTATGGCGCTTTATATGGCGCTAATTATGTCCAGCCAGGATCGTTCATAAGTCAATCAGCATATAATGTTTTGGCAAATCCCAAGAACTTTAATTCCCAGCAATTGACAAGCTCATCAAAAATTAAAAATATGCTGGACAAAAACTTTGGAAGCCAATATAAGCCGGGGGATGCTGGTGTCGAAAATACATCGACTGATGCAGCCACATTAAATACATTTATCAGTAACTGTTACACAACAGCAATGAGCGGAGGCTATGATGATCCATGGGGTGTAGGAGCTGCTAATATGAACAATGATATGCGTAATGTATTTTTTGCAGAGAATATCATTACCACTTTCAAACCCGAACTGCTTGTTGTAAACATGCAGGATGTGGATATTTGTCACTCCGATTTCACATCCTACTGTAATAATCTAAAAAAAGCAAGCTACGCACTGGCGCATCTGTGGCAAACCATACAAAACACACCCGGTATGGCCAATAATACGGTATTGATAGCGACACCGGAGCATGGAAGAAATGAAACAGCAAATACACTGATGGATCAATATGGTCGTTATGCCTTGGATCATACGGGAGAAGATGTGAATGGCAGGATTTTATCAAGAGAAATATTTTGTCTGATACTTGGTCCCTATGGCGTTGTAAAGCAAAATACGCTACATTCAACACCAATGGGTGAAAGTATTGATATTGTGCCTACCATAGCAGATGTATTAGGCTTCTATACAGATATTCCAATGAGCTACAGAAATAAAATGGGAAGCATTTTAACTCAGGCTTTTGTATGATGAACAAACACATTTCAATAAAATTAGTTTTGCTGATGGCTATTGTTATCGGGTTAGTAATAGTTCAAAATAGCTGTAAGAAAAAAGATAAGGAAGACCCTCCGGCAAATCCTTTTGCTTCCATTGATTATGGTACAGCACCTATAGACACGGCCCCTGACCCTAATT
This sequence comes from Bacteroidota bacterium, assembly GCA_023251835.1. GTDB lineage: Bacteria > Bacteroidota > Bacteroidia > 2-12-FULL-35-15 > 2-12-FULL-35-15 > 2-12-FULL-35-15. Next base: position 3,028 of record JAHEXZ010000102.1, read on the forward strand.
CCCTGGTAGGAATACACAAAAACATTTTTCAGCCCAGATGTGCTGTTCCGGGTTGTCATGACGGCAACTTTGAACCCGATTTCAGAACACCCCAATCGGCTTATGCTACGCTGGTTTATCATCCTATTGTAAAAAACAATGAGGCCGGGACTTTTGTATACAGGGTGGTGCCGTACCAACCACTTAAATCAGTTTTGTATGAACGCATTACCAACTGTTGTTTTATAAACCAGGACGACCGTATGCCTCAGGATAATATTGGTGTTCCGCTTGCTGATGCAGATATTCAGGCAATAAAAACATGGATTGAAAACGGGGCAAAGGATATATCAGGCAATGTGCCAAGCTATCCCAATTTTGCACCGACAATTAATCCTTACTTTGCGGTGGTAGATGCCGCTACCTATCAAATTAACTATACTGTGGAAACTAACCGTATAGATAGTGTTCCTTATAATTCCTTCTATCTTCCTGATAGCAGCAATGTGGTTTTTGCATTTATTGTATCTGATGATAGCACCGCTTATCAGCAACTACAGGTAAACCAGATGAAATTGTCTTTTGATCCCGATGATTTTAGCAATGCCATTTCTTATACTGCACAATACATGTATGTGCCCCCACCTAACGAAACTAATTTTTTTGGAATAACAATCAATACAGCCAATTTGCCTCATAATCAGATAGTGTATATGCGTTATTTTGTGAATGATGGTGATCATACGGATAATACGCAGTTTCCCACTGACAATTTACCAATGCCATATAAAACATATTGGTCTTTTTACATTAACTAGAGTATGAAAAAAATCTTTTTATTAGTTATTCTTTTCACTATAGTACTGTTTTCTTGCAAAAAAGATAAACAAATTGAGATTTCAACCACTCCGGAGCTTGCATTTTTGAGCATTTCCCCTTCGGCAGCCATTGAATACCAGGATAAGATAACTATTGCAATTTCATATAAAGATGGCGATGGTGATTTGGGAGAAAATACTCCTGATGTAAAAAACCTATTTTTGACAGATTCAAGAAATAACGTAACCTATCAATATCGTATTTCACAATTGGCGCCTTCAGGTCAGGCAATAGCTATAGAAGGGAACTTAATCATAGAACTAAAGAATACAGCAATTACTAATGGTTCCACCTCTCAGTCGGTTTCATATACAATATACACAAAGGACAGGGCTGGGCATGTAAGCAATACTATCAGCACTTCTGCAATAACTGTAATACAATAGTTATTAAGTAATTGCTATTATTTTCCGGTTAGCAATTTAAATCCTTTTCCATGAACGTTAATGAGTTCAACGGAGTTGTCTTCCTTTAAATACTTACGAAGTTTTGCAATATATACATCCATGCTTCTGCCACTAAAATAATTATCATCATGCCATATTGATTTTAGTGCAAAATTTCTATCCAGGATATCATTCGCATTTAAACAGAGCAGTTTAAGCAGATCGGCTTCCTTAGTAGTAAGTTTTTGCTGAGAGCCATCAAGCTGAAGTGTTTGATGCTTGTAATCGAATTTGTACTTGCCTATTTTAAATTCTGATTGTTCAGATTGCAATGAAGGTTTATATTCTGTTCTGCGCAGTATTGCTTTTATACGTACCAGCAATTCTTCCATGCTAAAAGGTTTGGTAATATAATCATCTGCACCGGCATTAAAGCCTTCCATTGTATCTTCTTTCATAGATTTGGCTGTAAGAAAAACAATAGGTACATTAGGATCTATAGCTCTTATTTCTTTTGCCAGTGTAAAACCATCCTTTAATGGCATCATTACGTCTAAAATACAGATATTGAATTTATCTTTTGAGAAAACATCATATCCTTGTTTACCATTTACTGCCAGAATAGTTGAATATTCTTTTGCTTCAAGATATTCTTTCAGAAGGCTACCCAAATTGGGATCGTCTTCTACCAATAAAACTTTTACTTTTTCCATTTTTTTTATGTTTTATATTTATGCTAAACAGTTTCTGTATTTGCCGGCAGATAAACGGTAAATGTACTTCCTTTTCCTAATTCGCTCTCTACTGCAATGGTACCTCCGTGTTTTTCAACTACGGCCTTTACATAGCTAAGTCCTAAGCCAAATCCTTTCACATTATGAATGTTGCCGGTTGGTACCCGGTACATGGTATCAAAAATTCGTTTTTGATTTTCTTTATTTATACCTATACCATTATCCTGTACAGAAATAAACATGCCACTTTCATTGCTTCGGGTACATATTCTGATTTTGGGTTGTTTATCAGAATATTTTAAAGCATTATCAATGAGATTGAAAATAATATTTGTTACATGAACCCTGTCGGCATTTATGACAGGAGAAGTTGCTTTTAATTCGGTAGTAATTTCCCCCTGTTTGTTTTCTACCTGTAATTTAATATTAGCAATAGTTTGTTCAATTAAGGCATGAATGTCAATACTTTGAATCTTTAATTTGAATTCTCCTTTATCAAGTATAGCTGTTTGCAAAATATTTTCAACCAGAAGGCTTAGCCGTTTATTTTCATCTCCAATCATTTTCACGTAGTTGTTGAGTCGTTCTGGAGATTTTTCAACGGTTTTATCATTTAATACTTCACAGGCCAGTGATATGGTAGAAATTGGAGTTTTAAATTCATGTGTCATATTACTGATAAAATCGTTTTTAATTTCCGATAACTTTTTTTGTTTAAAAATAGTTGAAACTGCATAGTAAAATGAAAAAATGATCAACATCATAAAAGAGCCTGAAATGGTAAGCATAAACCACATGGAGCTTAGCAAATAGGAATTTTCTGATGGGAAATAAACAGATAAATACTGGGGTTTGATAAAAACGTTATCAGGTGAAATGTTTATTTTATAGTCGGAAGCATATAAGGACTTCTCTTTTTCTGAAAGTTGAGAACCGTCTTCAGCCGGGCTTTTAGAAGAGAGAACTCCATAAATGTATTTAGCCGATATTCCCTGTTGGAGGAGTTCCAAACGTATTACAGAATCAAGAAGCAGCGTATCAATAGTGTTTGAATAATCATTATATATATTAATACTTACTAATTCATCGAAAATATCATTTACCATTTGTTTATTGTCAGAATACCATTTTTTTCGCGGATCAATGGAATTAAACTGTTGTATATAGGTAGGTATTCCCATTTCATTACTCATATTTATATCCAGTTCTGATGATGTGCTATCGCTCAGGTAAGCTTTATGGCGCGACTTTTTAACAACTATTCCACTGGAGTCGGAAGAATATTCTTCGTAGATTTTGACATTTATTTTATCATTTTGTAATGCCAGATCATTTCTGTCTGATTTAGAGTTGCTAACAGACTGAGATTCTTTGGACAGAGTATCCTGAGGTGCAACCCAGCGGATGCCTTGTTTGCGGAAGTTGAATTTTTTGCTGATTTTAGATGCTGCTCTTTGTTTCTCCATCATGGAAACAACTTTATCCAGCGCTTCATTTATGTCCTGTTCAAAACGGTGTTTCCCTAATATTATAGCATTATCAATCCAGTATATCTGAATAACAATCAATCCGATCAAGGCAAAGCTTGCCAGGAGCGTTATTATTTTAACATTGCTTTTATTCATTAGCAGGCAGCTAAAAACACAAAAATAGGTTAATGAATACGGTTGCACCGGTGCTTAACATATTTTAACAGTGTGGCAATTAGTAATTTTGTTGGCTAAATCTATAGATTTTATAGAGGCAAGTGTGTGAAAACTATAGTTTTGGGCATAGCAGTCAAGTTTGTCACCAAAAAAATTGTTTTTTGAATATTATATTATAAATTTGAATAAAATCTTTATTTACCTCTAAATCCCGTTGAACATGCGTAACAATACTAAAATTAGATTAGGCTTCCTGTCTATGCTCCTGTTATACTGTAACCTGTTTGTCAGTAGCTATGCGCAACAATCAGTAGTAAAACCAATAAAAATTGGTGTTCCGGTCAGTAAAAAAATTAGTAAAATAAATCCCCCTTCAGTGGCAAACCAGATTTCCTTACCAATTAACCCCGGCAATATGCCTGCTAAACAGTGTGGAACAGATAATCTGATGCAGAAATATATTGCGGATAACCATTTAGAAGCCGTTTATGCACAGGAAAAAATAAGAAAACAAAACACATCTGCAATAGCGGATAATAGCAGAACTGTTAAAACTGTACCTGTAGTTTTTCATGTTGTGTATAACCCTAATATATCGGCCTCCGCACAAATGAATACAAAAATAACGGCAGCAGTAATTGACGATGCTGTGGCCAGATTAAATGCTGATTATAGTAAAACAAGTACAACGGGGGTTCGTTCTGCATTTCAAAGCCTTATTGCGAACACCAATATTCAATTTTGTCTGGCAAACAGAGATCCCAACGGAGCTGTTACCACCGGTATTACCAGAACAACAACATCTCAAAGTTATTTTGACAGCAATTCTTCATCAACAACTTATGGTGCTGATGCAATGAAAACAGCCACAAATGGTATTGTTGGGTGGGATCATTTGAAATATATAAATATATGGTTGTGTGATATTACTGATAATATGAATCTTTGTTCATCGGGCTGTACTGCCGGCTATGCTTATTTAGGTGCAACGAATCCAAATTGGCTTCCTGATGTTCAAAATGGGATAATGATTGATGGTATTGTTTTAGATTATAATATTGGTCTTTTTGAGAATCCCGGAACTTCTGATTTAACTATTTCAAAATCTATATCCCATGAAATGGGGCATTATTTTGGGCTGGAGCACACTTTTGCTGACAATACAAATGCCTGTATTAATGATGATGGTTTTACCGATACCCCCCCCATTAAAGGGCCTTTTCAGAATTTTTATCTGTGTTCTCAGGCAACCACTGTTCAATCCTGCACATCCGGCACGTTATGGCAGTATGAAAATCTGATGGATTATAGCGATTGCTTTGTTATGTTTACCACAATGCAGTCGAATTACATGAATGATGTATTAACTAATGGTCGTTATGGATTAACAAACTGGCAAAGCTCGGCTTGTGTTTATGGAACAGTTCCTCCTGTAGCCTCCTTTACTGGTTGTAATAGCAATGTTTCACAAAACTCTACGGTAACTTTAACAAGTACGTCTTCAAATTCTCCTACTTCCTGGCTTTGGTCAATCACACCTTCTGCCGGAGTAAGTTATGTAAACAGCACTTCTGCTACTTCTGCGAATCCTCAGGCAACTTTTGCCAATACAGGTACTTACTCAGTTTCTTTAACTGCAACAAACACTGCTGGTAGCGATACCTATACAAGTTCAACCTGTATAACTGTTGTTGCAGGGGTTTCAGGTGGATGCGATACTTTGGAAAATATTACTTCCGATGATACACTGGCCGTATATTTAACAAATGGTGGCGAATATGTTACAGGGATGAATGAATATGATGATGAAGCAAAGGCTGAAAAATTTTTAAGTTCAAGCTACACATTTGGTAATAATCTGATAGGTGCCTATGTCTATTTTTATAAATACTCCTATGCAAATGGTAATTCAAGTGTAAATCTAAAAGTGTGGAATGCTTCGGGAACAGGTGGTTCTCCAGGGGCTACTCCTTTAGCAACAAAAAATGTGTTATTGAATACTATACCCAATACGGGTCAGTATCCTGGTTTTGCTTACATACCATTTACCTCGCCAGTAGCGATGTCTGGCGATTTTTTTGCGGGTGTGGAATTTACTAACCCTTATATAGCTGGCGATACAGTAGCTGTTTTTTCTAACCGTAATGGAAATACTCCTTCTCCGGGAACTGCATGGGAAAAATATAATAGTGCCTGGTATTCAATAAATTATGATTGGGGGCTTAACATATCATTATATATAGTTCCTGTGTTGTGTTCACCAACAACAGCTATAGCTGATGCAGATGTAACTGATGTAGATAATATTTCTATCTATCCAAACCCTTCAAACGGAATCATTTCAGTATTAGTTGGGCTAAATAAAGATTCCGATGTAAAAATAGAAGTTTACAATGCTACAGGTCAGCGTATTAAGTCGGCAGATATGCAATTTGGAACTGGTGGAAAACTTGATTTTGATTTGTCTGGTAATAGTAACGGAGTTTATTTTGTTAAAGTACAAACCAAATCATCGGTGTTGACCAAACGCATTCTTTTAAGCAAGTAATTCTATTTTATACTTCGGCTGAATGAGTTTGCAAAAACTTCCAAATTCATTCGCTCAGTATAATTAATTAGGACAATGCCATTAGGTTATAGAATATTTAACTTAATGGCATTGACATTATCTGCATTGCCGGCAAATCTGCAGAATTGATTTTGTAACCCTTTAGTTTTTTATTCGATTGAAAAACAGATAAGAATATCCGATGAAATTATAGACAGGCTTTGAATCAGGTAATATAAAAACTATAAATAATCAGAAACCCATGGTAAAACAGTTACGCTATACGTATTCATTAGTTGTATTTTTTATAACTATACAGGCATTTTCCCAGTGTTCAATGGTTGAAATTCCATTGTTGCAGAGAATCCAACAATCAAATTATATTTTTGAAGGAAAAGTCATTAGTAAAAAATCCTTTTGGAATAACCAACATACGCTGATTTTTACATCCAACATCATTGAGGTGTATAAAATTTTTATGGGAAATAATAGCAATATTAATAAGGTGGAGTTAATAACAGAAGGTGGAACTATTGGAAACAAGATGCATACGGTAGAGCCCTCCTTGCAATTAAATGAAGGTGAAACAGGCGTTTTTTTTGCCGAACAAAGCAGTATAATCCATCAGGAAAGTTCTTTCCCCGTTAGCATACAGTTTCAGGCATACGGAAGTGTACAAGGTTATATAAAATACAATTTTGTGGATGCCACAGCATCTGATGTTTTCAAAAAGTATAATGATATAGATGCTGAAATATATAACATTATTGAAAAAGAAACAGGGCATCAGCCTGCTGTTGTTAAAGCTTTTGATATTATTGCTATGGCAGCTCAGTCAAAACAACTTTCATCTGTTCAGGCAATCATCTCATTTTCTCCGTCTACCATTACTGCCGGCACAGGTTCTATTCTCACTATTGATGGCAGTGGGTTTGGATCAACACAGGGCACTTCTGTTGTTCAGTTTAAGAATGCTGATGATGGTGGGGCAACCTATATTCAGCCTGCTCTCTGGCATTATGTTTCCTGGAATGATTCCCAGATAAAAGTGAAGGTTCCTGCTAAAACTACATCTTCAGGAAGTGCAGGCACCGGAACCATACAGGTAATTGTAGGTTCAAATACATATACAAGCAGCAGCCCGCTGACAATTACTTATAATGAGCTTAACCTTATATCGGGTAGTGTGGTTTACCAGACTGATCATGTGGATATGAACAGTAGTGGTGGTTATACCTGGGAGATGTATACAGGATTTGACAGCAATATTCCTGCAAAAGATGCATTTATGAGAGCATTTGCCACCTGGAGGTGTGGTACATACATCAATTGGCAGGTGGGTAATACTACATCCGTAAATACCGTTGGTAATGATGGTACGAATGTTATCCGTTTTGACACAGGGGGTGAGCTTCCTGTCGGTGTTCTTGGAAGGTGTTCCAGCTTTTGGAGCAGTTGTGGCACCGGTGTCTGGTATGTTGAAGAATTAGATATTGCATTTGATGATGCTACTACCTGGAATTACCTTACGAGCCTGCCTTCCGGTTCAGAATCTGACTTTGAATCAGTTGCATTGCATGAGTTAGGACATGGGCATCAGCTTGGCCATGTTATAAACAGCAATGATGTAATGCATTATGCCTTAACCGTGGGAACAACACGAAGGCTATTGAATCAGGATGATATTGATGCAGGGAATGATGTGATGAGCCGTAATGTTATTGATAACAGCTGCGGGCCAACTCATATGATTGCTCTTACTCCCGGAAACTGTGCCGTAGGCTCACCAACTGCTGATTTTACAGCAAGTGCTACAAACAGTTGTGATGTTCCGTTAGCTGTTAATTTCACGGATATGAGCACTGGAGGCCCTACCTCCTGGGCATGGGACATTGACAATAATGGCAGCGTTGATTATACAACACAATCTCCTTCGCATACCTACTCATCAGCCGGAACTTATACAGTAAAGTTAGCTGTTACAAATACCAATGGAAGCGATACACTTATTAAGACCGGTTATATTACTGTAGGAAGTGCTTCGTTACCATTTATGGAGGATTTCGAAAACAGTACCTTCCCGTCTGCCGGATGGTTTGTAACAGAGAGTCCTGTTGACGCAATTACCTGGGGAAGAGATACTACAGCTGGCGGAAATGGTACAAGCACGGCTTGTGCCACAATGAATTTTTATAACTACAGCATCAACTCTGGAGCAAAAGATAATCTTATTAGCAAATCTGTCAGTCTTGGTGGTATAACCACAGCTACCATGACTTTTAAGGTGGCGTATAAAAACTATCCTAATTCGGGTAACTATGATTCGCTGAGGGTATTTATTTCTACTGATTGTGGTTTGTCATACGGAACGGCTGTTAAAACATTAGGAGGAACATCTCTTGCTACAAGCGGATCCAGCTCAAATGAATTCACTCCCGGCTCTCCTTCTGACTGGCGCACAGAAACAATACCTTTAAATTCCTTTGTAGGGAATAATATTGTAGTAAAATTTGAAGGAACCAACTACTACGGCAATAATCTTTATATAGATGATATTAATATTACGGGAACTACCGGAAACTTGCCGATTGCTGATTTTAGCGCAAGTGATTCAACTATATGCGTAGGCGATTGTATTGATTTTACTGACCAAAGCACAGGAACACCAACATCATGGGAATGGAGCTTCAGCGGGGCAGCAACTACTTCGTCTACTGTACAAAGCCCTGCAGCCGTTTGTTATACTACTACAGGAACGCATAGCGTACAGTTGATAGCTACCAATGGTACAGGGGCTGATACCATAATTAAAACAACGTTTATTACAGTGAATCCTTTACCTTCAACGCCAACTATTAACCAGGCGGGTAATGTTCTTACATCAAGTGTTACAGCAGCTTCTTATCAGTGGTATCTGGATGGTGTGCCTGTTTCAGGAGCTACATCAGTGTCATATACGGCTATAGCTCCCGGCAACTATACTGTTATGATTACTGATGCTAACGGTTGTACGGCTACTTCAGGAGTATTAAATTTTGTATCGACAGGTATAGAAAATTCTAATAATACCGTTGATGTAAAAATATATCCAAATCCTTTCGGAACAAGAGCCAGCATAGAGATAAAAGGCCTGGCAGGCATAACAGGAGAATTGCTGATTTATGATTTGCCCGGAAAAGAGGTGTTTAGAACCCCTCTTGCCGGCCCTTTATCTGAAATACAGAGGGGGAACCTAGCTGATGGAATTTATTTGTATAAAGTATATAATAAAAACCAGTTGATTGGTAAAGGAAAAATTGCAATTAAGTGAGATGCGTTTTTTCTTTCCTGAGTTTATTGTTTTCTAAGTATGCAAAAAATAAGGAATTACATTAATGGTGAGCTTATAGAGCCTTTTGATAAGCAATATATTGATAATTATAATCCTGCTACAGGAAAAGTATATTCTCTTATTCCTGATTCGGATGAAAAGGATGTGAAACTGGCTGCTGAAGCGGCTCTGGCAGCCTTTCCCAAATGGTCGGTAACAAGCAAAGAAGAACGGTCGCGTATATTACTTAAAATCTCGGAACTAATAGAAAGAGATATAGAGCGTTTAGCTATTGCAGAATCTGTTGATAATGGTAAGCCTGTTGCATTGGCAAAGATGGTGGATATCCCGCGTGCTGCCAGCAATTTTCATTTCTATGCTACAGCTATATTACATTATTCATCAGAAAGTCATGCGATGGAAGATGTTGCTATCAATTATACACTTCGGAATCCGGTTGGAGTTGCAGGATGCATCTCCCCATGGAATCTGCCTTTATACCTGTTTACCTGGAAAGTAGCACCAGCCATTGCTTCGGGCAATTGTGTGGTAGCTAAACCATCTGAAATAACACCTATGACTGCTTACCTGCTTTCTGAGCTATGTATAGAAGCAGGTTTACCTAAAGGAGTTTTAAATATTGTTCATGGGCATGGACATAAAGTAGGCAGTGCTATTACCAGCCATCCTAAAATTCCGTTGATTTCATTTACCGGAGGAACTAAAACCGGTGCCGAGATTGCACGTGTGGCAGCACCAATGTTTAAAAAGCTATCATTAGAACTGGGAGGAAAAAATCCAAACATCATTTTCGCGGATTGCAATTTTGATAATGCTGTTAAAACTACTTTAAATTCTTCCTTTGCAAACCAGGGTCAGATATGCCTTTGCGGCTCGCGTATTTTCATTGAACGTTCCCTTTATGAAAAGTTCAAAACGGAATTTGTTGCTAAAACAAAGGCTATGAGAGTGGGCAATCCGGCTGATGGTAATAACAAGATAGGTGCTGTGGTATCAAAAGCACATATGGAAAAAATACTCTCATACATTGAGCTTGCAAAGCAGGAGGGAGGTAGCATATTATGTGGCGGCCACCAGTTAAAGATGGAGGGAGAGTTTTCAGAAGGATATTATATTGCACCAACAGTAATTGAAGGTTTGCCCTATAATTGCCGTACCAACCAGGAAGAAATCTTTGGACCCGTTGTAACGCTTACTCCATTTGATACAGAGGAGGAGGTGCTGATGTATGCGAACAGTACCCAATATGGCCTGGCAGCTATTGTATGGACAGAGAATTTAACCCGTGCCCACCGTGTAGCCAATTTATTACATTCAGGCATTGTATGGATCAACTGTTGGCTGTTACGCGATTTAAGAACACCATTTGGAGGAGTAAAAAGCTCAGGAGTGGGTAGGGAAGGTGGTTTTGAGGCATTGCACTTTTTTACAGAACCTAAGAATGTGTGTATAAAGTTAAAGTAGTTTACCCATACGTTTTAATGAATAAACGAGCCAACCTGAAATTTTAAGCCAGACAGAATTATACTGAGCGAATGAGTTTGACGTTTTGCAAACTCATTCAGCCGAAGTATAATTAAGGGAGGTTGTTGTCATCCAATTTTCAATTTTCCGATACACCATAACCTTACTACAATTCCCGTATATTTGCATTTTAACTAATTCTCAGTTCAAAATAATCCTCCCGCCAAAAGCGGGGTGAACTTTAGAATGATAAATGCCGATAGACTATCTGTTATAGGCCAGAAAGCCTCAGGCGCAACACTCAGTATTATTTTAAATAAAATTATTTTTTAATTATGATAAAGCAATTATTAGAAGGATTACCCAAAGAAAAAACGCTTATTTATTTTTTATTGGTGATTGCAGCAGCTACACTTGTTTATTCTAACCATTTTAACAATGCTTTTCACTTTGATGATTCTCATGCTGTAGAAAACAACCTCTTCATCCGTGATGTAAAAAACATACCGCTTTTCTTTAAAGATGCTACTACTTTCAGCTCATTGCCCAGCAACCAGTCGTATCGTCCTGTTGTAAGCACTTCGCTGGCAATAGACTATTGGCTGGGGAAAGGATATGATATGTTTTATTTTCATCTCTCTTCATTTATCCTGTTTTTGTTGCAGGGAGTTATTATGTTCTTTTTTATTTTCAGGATGTTTGCTGTTTCTTATAAAAATATCTGGAATTTTTACTTTGCTGCTGCTGCCGTAGCTTGGTACTTATTGCATCCGGCCAATGCTGAAACAGTCAACTATATTATTGCACGCTCTGATTTGCAATCTACCTTTTTCATTATTCTGGGGTTCATTTTTTATATTTTTTCTCCTTTCTGCAAAAGAACCCACCTGTATTTAGTTCCTGTTTTTATCGGAGGCCTGGCAAAACCAACTGCTGTGATGTTTGCGCCCATGTTATTTTTTTATGTGCTTTTGTTTGAGCAGGACATGAGCCTTTACCAGATATTCCAAAAAAAGAACTTCAGGCAGCTAATGATTGTGATAAAGAAAACAATTCCGTCATTCATTTTTTGTGCTGTAATGTATAAGTTTATTGACCACTTTACTCCTGCAACATGGGAATCCGGAGGAAGATCAGTATATAGTTATCTGATTACCCAGCCTTTTGTGATTGTTCACTATTTTACTACCTTCTTTTTTCCGTTTGGGTTAAGTGCTGATACAGATTGGGAGCCGCTGCAAAATATCTGGGATATACGCTTTTTTATAGGTTGTGCATTCATTCTATTATTGATAGCAATTGCATTTCTTTTTTCGAGGGACAAACGTCTTCGTCCGGTAAGCTATGGCATTCTCTGGTTTTTTCTGGCATTGATTCCCTCTTCCAGCGTGATTCCTTTCGCTGAGGTGCTGAACGACCACCGTATTTTCTTCCCCTATGTAGGTTTGTCTATCAGCGTATGCTGGACTGTAGGCCTGCTTGTAATGAAGTACAAAAAACATTTTACTAACCTGCCGGTTAAATATGAAGTTATAGTTGCTGTTGCTGTACTTATTATTCTTTCAGGATATTCCTATGGCACCCGTCAGCGAAATGAAGTATGGAAAACAGAAGAAAGCCTGTGGCACGATGTAACAATTAAAAGTCCTAAGAATGCCAGAGGGCTGATGAATTATGGCCTCAGCAGAATGGCCAAAGGTGATTATGATGAAGCGGAACGTTGCTTCACCAAAGCACTAACCATGTGGCCTTATTACAGTGCTTTACATATCAATATGGGAGTTTTGAAAAATGCAAGAGGTGATAAAGAAACTGCTGAAAATTATTTCAAAAGTGCCACACAATATGGCGGACACCAGCCAGATACCTGGTTTTTTTATGGTAACTTTTTATTAGGGCAAAAACGGTATGCTGACGCAATACCTATGCTTGAAAAATGTATAGAGCTTGCTCCTGCCAGTATTGGCGGCCGTAGCTCATTGATGAAAGCCTATAATGATACCGGTGAGTGGGATAAATTAAATGAAGTTGCTCAAAGCACGTTACAGATTATGCCCGACAATGAAGAAGCCAAACAATACTTAGAAGCCGGCAAAAACAAAAAAGGGAAAATGGAAATGATGGCTGAAGAAATTAAAAAAGCACCTACTGCTCAAAAATATTTTGATTTAAGCCTGATGTATTATCAGGCAGGAAAATATCAGCAGTGTATAGAAGCCGGCCTGGAAGCTGTTAAATTAAAGCCCGATTATGCAGATGCGTATAATAATATTGGTTCAGCTTATTCTTTAATGAAAGAATACGACAAAGCTATTGAAGCCTGTCAAAAAGCAATAGATATAAAGCCCGATTTTCAGTTAGCAAAAAATAATCTGGCTGATGCCATTAACCAGCGCGATAAAATTATAAAGCTGGAAGAAACAGTAAATAAAGAGCCTACACCTGAAAATTATCTTGATTTAAGTTTAAAATACTATGAACAGGGCTTATACGAAAAAAGTATTGAAGCCTGTAAAAAAGCTGTTAAACTAAAACCTGATTATGCTGCCGCCTACAGCAATATGTGCGCTGCTTATAATATGCTCAAACAATGGGACAAAGGTATAGAAGCCTGTAACAAAGCCCTGGCTATTGACCCGGAACATAAGCTGGCCACTGGAAACCTAAACTGGGCCAAAGAGGAGAAGGCGAAATTGAAGAAGTAA
>JAHEXZ010000103.1 GCA_023251835.1 Bacteroidota bacterium
AATTAGCCGCTGTGTATAAAGATAAATCCGGTAATTATGGCTATATTTCACCGGATGGCAAAATACTTGTTCCTGCCCAGTATAAAGATGCTAAACCTTTTTCAGAAGAAGGGATGGCTTTGGTAAAAGTAAAAAAAGTCAACCCGGGAGGAATACGGTACGGCTTTATTGATAAAACAGGGAAATTTATTATGGAACCTGTTTATTATAATGCTTCTGAGTTTAAAGATGGATTAGCTTTGGTAAGAATAAAACGAGATTCCGGAGAATTACGTTATGGATATATTGACAAAACAGGAAAATTTGTCATAGAACCCATATATATCTATGCATCTGAATTTAGCGAAGGATTGGCTGCGGTACAATTATCTAAAAAAATAGTTGCCGGTTATGACTCAAGTATTGTAGAAACATTAATAACATGGGCCTACATAGATAAAACCGGAAAAATAGTTATAGAAGAATCTCAACTTCATGTACCATCACGTGTTTCCATGCTTGGCAATTTTTATAACGGAATAGCAGCTGTTTCGGTATTTGAATTTACAGAAACCTATTATGTAGACCGAAAAAAATTATTGCCGGCCGACTCATTAAAAATGAACAGCGGTAAAGAAACAAATACCCAACTTGGTTTCAGCGAAGGATTAGCTGTTGTTCAAAAAGGTCCTCTTTCATATGAATATATTGATATAAAAGGAGCTACAGTAATACGCAATAATTTTACTAAAGCAACCGGATTCCGGGGAGGGCTTGCAATGGTTGAAATAAATAAACAAACAGCTTTTATTGATAAAAAGGGAGAAGTAAAATTCACAACAGACTTCAGATATATTGATAATGCAGCTGCCAGCGGATTTAAAAATGGTTATTTCTCTTTTATCAGCCCCGAAGGTAAATATGGTGTCATTAATAAACTGGGAAAAGTAGTTATTAACCCGGAATATGAATTTATTGGCGAGTTTAATTGATATACTTCGGCTTTCATGAAAATAAAATTCATCAATCTTGCTTTACTCGTGATTGCTGCGGCTGTTTTTGTATACGCTTTCTTTTTCTATGATAAAGATAAACCCATTCGTTATTTGCCTGTCTATGGGGAAAAAAGCTATGAATCAAAAAATGGAAAAACAGATACCGTTTTTCATACTATTCAGGATTTTAGTTTCACCAATCAGGATGGACAAACTGTCACACAGAAAAATTTTGATGGAAGCATATATGTAACTGATTTCTTTTTTACTACCTGCCACACTATTTGTCCAATTATGAGTACACAAATGGAACGGGTTGCCGAAAAGTTTAAAGGAAACAAAGAGGTTAAATTTTTATCACATACGGTTGATCCTGATATTGATACTGTTGAACAATTAAAACGATACGCTATACGACATAATGTTGATGCCGGTCAATGGATGTTTGTTACTGGTAATAAAAAAGAATTGTATAATATAGCACGTACCAGTTACTTATTAGATGCCAGCCAGGGCGATGGTGGTCCAAACGACTTTATTCATACCCAAAACTTCGCACTAATAGATAAAGATAAACGTATACGCGGCTATTATGACGGCACAGATACCACAGAAATGAACCTGTTGATAAAAGATATCGAATTATTACTCTCAGAATATCATTATAAAGAAAAACACTGATAGCCTGTTGAAACTCATCCTTTTCTCAGGAAATTTTGTACATCCAGTTATGAATATCTGCCACCCGGCCTTTGCGTATATTTTCCAACTCCTGAGCTACACGGTTAGAGAAAATCCTGTCTTTTGTATCGGGTAATACATAATCTTTACCTTCAAATCCTATTTGAGAGATAGGAGCTATAGTTGCAGCAGTACCTGTTCCAAAAGCCTCGCCTAAAGTGCCATTTTTATGTGCATCAATCACTTCATCAATACTGATTTTGCGTTCCTGAACTTTCATTTTCCAGTCGCGGGCTAATGCCAGCACACTGTCACGGGTAATACCGGCCAATATAGTATCGCCTAATGGGGCAGTAATCAATACATCATCAATCACAAACATTAAGTTCATCGTTCCTGACTCTTCAAGATAGCGATGGTTGCGTGCGTCAGTCCATATAATTTGGTCATACCCACGTTGTTGGGCCAGTTTAGTAGGAAATAATGAACGACCATAATTGCCGGAAGCTTTAACATAACCTACCCCACCCTCAACGGCACGTATAAAATTAGTTTCTACTAATACCTTTACGGGTTTATTATAATATATACCGGAAGGCGAAGTAAAAATATAGAAACGATAAGTATCAGAGGGTTTTACACCAATAAATTCATCTGTACCAAAAATAAATGGGCGAATATAAAGGGAAGAACCAGGTGCTGTTGGTATCCATGCTTCATCCATTTTTATTAGCTGCTTAAGACCTTCTAAAAAATATTCCTGCGGAATAGTGGGCATACACATACGTTCTGCAGATATATTGATACGTTTGTGATTATCCAACGGCCGAAATAAAGCTATTTCTCCTTTATCATTTTTATATGCTTTCATCCCTTCAAAAATGGCCTGCCCATAATGTAATGCGGATGTAGACGGGCTCATCAGCACAGGGCCATAGGGAACTATCCGGGCATCCCCCCACTGGTTGTTTTTAAAATCAACAATAAACATGTGGTCAGAAAAAACTTTACCAAATGCAAGGTTATTAAAATCAAGTTCATTTATCCTCGACTGTGATGTTTTCTGAACCTCAATCGAAACAGTATCTTTTGTTACCATGTGGGTATATAGGTTTTATTTGGATAAAAATAAATATTTTATTTTTTTAAAACAATTTTCAGAAGGCTTATTAAACAAATAGAGAATAATAAAGATTAAATCAAAATAATCAATACGCACCGTTACGTTTGCGTATAAACCATTCAAAGCTCAATAATGCTACCAGTAAAAAGAATATCCATTTTAAATTAATAATATCTGCCAGTTTATTTTGAGTATAGGAAACGGATTTAATATCTGTTCTGTTGTTTAACTTTTCTGATAGTTTTTCTAATTCATCAGGATAAACCATTTCACCATCGTGTTTTTTAGAAAGATTATACAACAGTTGATGGTCAGCTATTGTATTCATTAATTCAACCTGTAATGCGCTTATACTAAATTCACCACGTTCTGTATATATCTTTTCACCTACTTTTACTCTTGCTTCGTACCTATATTCCCCAACAGGCATCATACCGGCATTTAAACGATAGGCATTTGTAGTTTTACTAAATGTGTATGGAAATTTTTTGTTGTCAGAATTGATGATGGTAATATTTACTTCAGGCTCATTAATAAGCTCATAACTCTCATTATATACTTCAGCCTCCAGCTCTATAGTTTCATTTTCAAGAAAATTGTTTTTGCCAATGATTTTAAAAAAACTTTTATCTGCTTTTACTGAAAGATATTGTACTGTTTTTGAAATCAATTCATCAAACAGGCTATGATTCCCACGCACCGCAAAATCCTGCAAACGCCATTTCCAAAGTCCTTCCCCCATAAAAACAGCTATTTTGCTTTCCCCATTTGTACTAAATGACATCAGTGGTGTTTTTGTATCTACTATTCCGATACGTTGATAAAATAATACAGTAGCATTATTTTCGGCCGAATAATTACCATAAGGACATAGTAATGCCGGGAAATTTTTAACAGACTTACGTAGTTCATCGCTCACGGTGAATAATGAAAAATTCTGCTCCATCACTGCTTCGCACTCATTAGTTTTCTGTATGCCCGAAGCAACTGACAAATCGCTTCTCAGGATGGTGCCAGCTCCACTAAATGCCAAAACAGGCATATCGGAAGTGTTTATTTCATTTATAATCTTAGATGCAGTGTTAATAGAACCTGGCAACTGATGAAGTATAACCAGATTATATTTTTTTAGAGGTTTATCAAAATTATCTATTGTGTAACTCTCCACTTCATAATTTTGATTATTCTCTAACGACTCTTTGATTGCAGCAATATCAGGATGAGGAGCAGCGGCTATAATCACCACTTTTTGTTTTGAATCCAACACTTCAATAAATACATCACGATTATTATTATTTGTATTTATTTCTTCCGGGAGCGATGAAAGTTTTATTTTATAATGCTGCAAACCTGTTTCCTTCGCTTCCAGATAAACAGGAATAGTTGTTATATAAGCATCGGAGCTGAAATTTATAAGCTGGGTAAAAAGTGCTGTATCGCCTTTGATTACAGTAAGTGTTGTATTTTTTCCCCTTAGCTGTTTTGCATTTACTACAATTTCTATTGGAAATTTATTTCCCAGGTATGCTAAACGGTTATGTTCGGCCTTTAATAAAATAATATCCTTTTTTACAGTTGTATCGCCAAGTGCCACAGTATATACAGGAGCTTTTATTTTATCAGAAGAATAAACAGGATTAATGCCTTTGTTATATAATCCATCGCTTGCAAGTATTATAGCTCCGGTGTTGCGGTTAGCATAACGCGTTTCTATCTCATCAAATAATGCCGATATATCTGTTTGTTTCTCATCAAATGATAAAGAATCAACCGAATTTACCTCTTTAATCTTGTCGGCAAATGTATACAATCTCACTTCGTATTTATCATCCAACTGGTCAACTAATTTTTGTAAGTTTTGTTTGTAATCCGTTTTATAAAAAGCGGAATCTTTTCCAACAACCAATGATTCTGAATTATCCTGTGCAATAATAATAACAGGTTTTTCTACTTCACGGCTTACAGTTTTAAGAAGTGGGGACAATAATAAGAATGATAAAAGTGTAACAACCAAAAAACGGAAAAAAGCTATCAGCCTCACCATCCAAACAGATAGTTCATCCAGTTTTTTATCCTTATAATATAAAATACCCGCATATATAATACCTGCTGCAATGCAGAATACTATAAACCATAATGGATACTCTGTTGTTAGTTTCATTTTTGTTAATATACCAAAGTAACTAAAGTTTGGGGAAATTAACAAAAGTATTTTGATAACAAATCTTGTTCGGTCTTTTATTAGACTTCTTTCATAAGTCGAAGATATTAAAAATGTAATATTGAAAAGTAATTTGTGGAAAGGTTAAATTGAATCCAAATAAAACGGAATATTGTTTTATGTATTGGAAAACTATAAAAGTGTGAGTTTTTAGCCAGTTTGACGGTTCGGGGCTTTGCGTTGTTGTCGTCTGTGTCAGTCGGTAATTACTAATTTGTCTGCCGTGATTACTTTGTTGTCTTGTGTCAGCCGAATTAAATATAGTCCACTTGGTAAATTGTCGCGTTGCAGAGTAATTGTCTGTCCTGAAATATTTTTTATTTGCTTTACTTGCTGTCCGTATAAATTGTAAACTGTCAAGGTTGCGTTATGTACAAAATTGTTCGTCCGCAAAGTTGTTGAGGAAGAAAAAGGATTTGGATAAATCTTTATATTACTTGCGGAAGTAATATTTTCTTCCACTCCTAAAACATTATTCCAGCTATAAAACACAGGAACTCCATTGCTGAGATGAATCGTATATGAACTGCTCACATTCACTGAACTTTGCTGAACAACAGAATCGCAATAAGTCGGATAAATTGAATCGCAAGTTGTTGGAATGTTCCATTGATAAAGTTGTCCGGTACCACTTGATGTAATGCTGTCTGTTGTATTAGTTGACCAAATCACATCCATCCCAAGAGGATTGATGCGATAATGATATAAATCCTGATTTGTTTCAGTGATGCGAACTACGGTATCTGCATTTGCATTTGAAAAAATTGTATTCGCAAGAAAACGGTAAGTATAGAGCGATGGTTTAGCAACGTAATTTTTGCTGAGGAGATCCAAATCACCCCAAGTATTGCCCCAGTTGGTATATTCCGGGGTAACATGCCAGTTGAGATGGGCAACTCCATTGGCAAGCCCCGTGATAAAATAGTAAACAATATATGAAGCATTATCACGGATTAACGGAGGTGGAAGAATTCCATCTGTATCGTTAGCTGAATGATAAACATTTTCACATGTTTTACAAAGAGGACCTCCTCCTTCAAAAAATGCAACCGGCTTGTTGCCTAATGAAGCGGAATCTTTCAGCCATTTCACCACCCCTGCAATATGATTCCATTCACCGTATTGATGCACATCCAGTTCGTCATACAACGCATTTCGCATCAGGTACAAAATGTTTCTTCGTTTTTCTAAAAAATTCGGATATAAAACAATAAATTGTGAAGGCGTTAGATTCGTATCGGTGATGCAATTGCTCAAACAATAAGTGGGTTGATTATAGTAGCCATCATAAAAAGCACTTGTTCTGTGATTAGTCAGTCCGGCAAAACTAATTTGTGAATTGGGCTGCTTGCTTTTTATTTCGTTGTAAGTCATTTTTTCATACAATACAAACTCCTGAGCTTTTGCAAGCGAAGTATCTGTATATTGGCTGCACCACACCCGTTCCCACTCCTGTTCTATATGCCACCGTGTAACAGGAGTAAGGAGCCCAGGCATATCCTGAAATCCATCTCCGTCATATCGCTCAATGAGAGCATCTAAAAATAATTTCCACTTTACCGAATCTTCTGGGAACCAAGAAGCATCATTATCAATATTACCATTTGAATGGTCGTAATTGTAAGCGCAGGTACCGGCAATGGTATCGTTTGCCGTAATTGGATTTGTGCATTGGATGGTAATCCAAGGTGTAACTCCAGATAAATTATTCTGAATATTCTGAATTTTACTGTCCAACTGACCCCAGTTGTAAGAGGATGTCATGTACTGCTGGCATTGCCTCCACCCGAGTAAAACGCCATGATAGGCTTCCCCTACATTAATTGCAGGGACTATTATTCCACCGCTTGCCGTGAAATGGGAATGTAATTGAGCGTATATGTGCACACTCAAAAGATTGCATGTAAAAAGTAGTGTAATTTTTCTCATGGCTTGGATTTTTTTGATTGTATACCAAAGTAACTAAAGTTTTGCAGAATTAACAACAGTATCTTGGTAGAAAAAAATTATGTTTGAAAATGGTTATTGTAATAATATGAATTTTGTTAAATCAAACAACCGGAGAAAAATTTTCTAACCAAGCAAGAAACTCTTGCGATAATCCTAGCTCATAGGCAGCAGAAGGATAAGCGTATTGCAGATAGACTGAAAACAATGTTGTTTTTAAATAAGGGATTTAGCTATTTAGAAGTGTCCGAGTTATTATTATTAGACGAGAATACAATTCGCAACATCTATGAAATTTATGTAGAACAGGGAATATCGGGTCTTTTAACATACAATTATCAATCTCCGTTAAGCTATTTATCAGCTGAAGAACAACAAGAATTAGATGTTCATTTGCACGCAATCAACCATCGCACTTTTTGAAAAAATGCAACAACATCAAGTAACCGGAAAATTGTTTGTTATTTCAGATAATGCCAAGTATTATCGAAGCAAATTAGTTGCTGAATATTTGAGTAGAAACAAAAGAATAAAATTGATTTTTTTGCCCTCTTACTCACCGAATTTGAACCTTATAGAGCGATTATGGAAGTTTTATAAAAAGGAAATTTTATACGATACCTACTATGAAAAATTTATTGATTTTAAAAATGCGACTATTGCATTTTTTGAAAATATCGAAATACACAAGGAGCAACTCTTGTCTTTGTTAAAAGATAATTTCTATTTCCCTATTGAAAAATTTTCCATAACCTAAACCTGTCCTGACGACAGGTCAGGATTGGTTTGGCATATACCAGTAGACTATTTTTGCCGCAAAGGCGCAAAGGCGCTGAGGATACGCTTAACAAGATTTGTAATTGTTATTTATGTCACCCTGAGCGAAGTCGAAGGGCGTTATTCGCTGCTTTTATGTTAGCATACCACCACAAACACTGATCACCTGCCCGGTAATGTATGTACTCATGTCAGAAGCAAGAAACACCGTAGCATTGGCTATATCTTCAGGGGTACCACCTCGTTTTAGAGGAATGTTTTCTCTCCATTGTTCAACAACTTTAGGATCAAGTGCCCCTGTCATTTCGGTTTCAATAAAGCCGGGAGCAATAGCATTACTACGGATATTACGTGAACCCAATTCGAGTGCAACGGATTTTGTAAAGCCTATAATACCTGCTTTGGAAGCTGCATAATTAGCCTGACCGGCATTTCCCTTCACACCCACAACAGAACTCATGTTAATGATGGAACCTTTACGTTGTTTCAGCATTGGCTTTGTAACAGCTTTAGTAAGGTTAAATACTGATTTCAGATTGGCATTGATTACTTCATCCCACTGCTGCTCAGTCATACGCATTAATAATGTATCTCTGGTAATGCCGGCATTATTCACCAGTATATCTATAGCAGAGAAATCGGAAATTACAGCATTCGTCAAATCTTCAGCAGCTTTAAAATCAGCAGCATCTGAGCGGTATCCTTTGGCTTTTATACCAAAAGTTTCTAACTCTTTTTCAAGAGCCTGACCTTTTTCAACAGATGATAAATAAGTGAAAGCTATGTTAGCTCCATGTTCGGCAAACTTCAGAGCAATACCTCGCCCGATTCCACGTGAAGCACCGGTAATCAAAGCAGTCTTACCTTCTAATAATTTCATAGTTAACAGGTTGTTTGAGTTTAAATTGTTTTCCAAAGATAACGTAAAAAGCAAATAAATAATAATAAAAAAGGCCGTGCATTTTTAATGTCACAGCCTTTCCCCAATAATGTTAAAAATGTCAATCAACCCTGTTAGAATAGTGATGAGGACTTGACCTGCGTGCTTCTTCAGCCAATGCTTTCGCCATAGCTTTTCCAATGTCTGCCGGTGAGTCAACCACGACAACACCACATTCACGTAAGATTTTCTTTTTTGCAGAAGCCGTATCATCAGCTCCACCAACAATAGCACCAGCATGCCCCATTGTACGCCCTTTAGGAGCGGTTTCTCCGGCAATAAAACCAACCACAGGTTTGCGGTTGCCATCTGCTTTAATCCAGCGTGCAGCATCAGCTTCAAGATTTCCACCAATCTCACCAATCATTATAATACCATGCGTATCGGGATCATTCATTAACAGTTCTACAGCTTCTTTGGTTGTAGTCCCAATGATTGGATCGCCACCAATACCAATAGCAGTAGTAATTCCCAAACCGGCCTTCACCGCTTGGTCAGAAGCCTCATAAGTTAATGTACCGGATTTTGATACAATACCTACATTTCCTTTTTTAAATACAAAGCCTGGCATAATACCTACTTTAGCCTCTTCTGCTGAGATAACACCCGGACAATTAGGGCCAATTAAACGACAATTTTTATCTTTTAAATATTCTTTGACAGCGATCATATCTTTCACAGGAATACCTTCTGTGATACAAATAATTACTCTGATTCCGGCTTCTGCAGCTTCCATAATAGCATCTGCAGCAAATGCAGGTGGCACAAAAATAATAGAAACATCGGCCCCCGCTTTATCTACCGCTTCTTTTACAGTGTTAAATACCGGGCGTTCTAAATGAGTTGAACCTCCTTTGCCAGGAGTAACACCACCAACCACATTGGTTCCGTACTCTATCATTTGACCAGCATGAAACGTTCCTTCACTTCCTGTAAAGCCCTGAACGATTATTCTAGATTGTTTGTTTACTAATACACTCATTTTTAAAAATTGTTGAATTGTTGAATTTTGGATTTTCAGAATGCAAATTAATACACACTACTTAATTTCGGCTCGCTAATGTAAAGTTTTATTATGTGCATAACAATGCGTTTTAATATCTTTTAATATCTTTTGCTGATTTTATGACAGGATTAATTCAGTTTTTTTGTATAATTATGCGTAGGTTAAGCATAAAATTATACTATCCGGGGAACTAAATGATGGATATAGCATTGTTAAATAATGATACTATTGTAGCGTTGGCTACGCCTCAGGGTATAGGAGCCATTGGGGTTATACGACTTTCTGGTGAAGAGGCAATTGCGATATGTGAGAAAGTGTTTGCAACCAAAAACCTTAGGAAAAAAGATTTAAATAAGCAGGCATCTCATACCATTCATTTTGGAGTAATACGTGAAGGAGATATACTTATTGACGAAGTATTGGTAAGTCTTTTTAAAGCACCGAATTCTTATACTGGCGAAAATATAGTAGAAATATCCTGTCATGGTTCAAAATTTATACAACAACAAATCATTCAATTACTTATTAAACAAGGAGCACGGCTGGCTAACCAGGGAGAATTTACATTACGTGCTTTTTTAAACGGAAAATTAGACTTATCACAGGCAGAAGCTGTTGCTGACCTTATAGCATCCAATTCATCAACATCACACCAGGTTGCAATACAACAGATGAGAGGTGGCTTTTCCAATAAAATAAAACTGCTCAGGCAAAATCTTATTGATTTTGCTTCTTTAATTGAGCTGGAACTTGATTTCAGTGAAGAAGATGTGGAGTTTGCTGACCGAAGTGATTTAAAAAAATTAGTCAGCAGCATTCAAAGGATTGTTCAACGATTGATTGATTCATTTGAAGTTGGAAATGTTATTAAAAATGGTATTCCCGTTGCTATTGTTGGTAAACCTAATGCGGGGAAATCAACGCTCTTAAATGTTTTACTGGAAGAAGACAGAGCTATTGTTTCTGAAATACCAGGTACTACCCGGGATGTAATTGAAGATGAACTGAATATCGATGGCGTACTATTCCGGATTATTGATACTGCCGGAATACGCAATACTACAGATATTATAGAATCGATTGGTGTGGAAAAAACGTTTGAACAAATAAAACTATCTTCCATAACTATTTATTTATTTGATGCTCACGAAATGACAACCTCGGAGTTGGAGATCGAAATTGAAGAATTACAACTTCATCTGCATAACTCTCAATTGGTATTGGTTGCAAATAAAATTGATAAAGAGGACGAAGAGTATATAAGACGCGAATTCTCCGAATTTCCGAATGTGCTTTTTATCTCTGCAAAAGAACGTTTTTATATTGATGATTTAAAAAAGCACTTCATCAAATTGTTTGACGACCGTATTATAAACATTACAGAAACTGTTGTTACCAATACCCGCCATGTTGAAGCATTACGCCATACCAACTCTTCGCTTATTCGTATATTTGATGGCTTGAACCATAATGTTACAGGTGATTTTCTGGCTATGGACATACGGCAGGCATTACATCATCTGGGTGTTATTACAGGAGAAATTTCTTCTGATGATTTACTTGCAAATATTTTTTCTAAGTTCTGTATTGGAAAGTGAAGTATTTTTCTCTTGTTTTCCTTTTCCTTTTCTTATTAGGGGTTCAGAGGTTTGGTATTCTTGTTGGTTTCTAATCTTTGTTGTTATTATGCTTTTATTTGTTGCTAATTTGTATCTTTGATTTTAGTTAGCAACAAAAATGAAAATACATCTGAGGCAACGGAAACAAACTAAAAAGGGAAATATATCTCTCTACCTTGAAATCTATAAAGGCACTACTAAAAATGCTAATGGCAAAATAGTAGGAAATAGGGATTATGAGTATTTAGACCTTTATCTCGTTGATAAACCAAGAACTCCGATTGATAAGCAACATAATAAAGAAACATTAAAACTTGCTGAAAATAAAAGCAAAAAGAGAGCTTGAAATTCAAAACGGAGAATATGGTTTTAAGAGCGGTTTTAAGCAGTCCACAAATTTTATTGATTACTTTAAAGCACAAACTGAAAAACGGCTGCAAAATGTAGGAAATTATGGAAATTGGGATAGTGCATTCAAGCACCTCATCAAGTGCGCAAGTAATGCCAATTAGGTTCCAAATCACTAATTCTTCCTTCCAGGACATTAATTTTTTCTTCAAATTCAGAGTTTTGATTTTCTAAATTAGATACTTTGGTTTTTAAGTCATCAATATCAGATTGCTGATTATCCATTTTAATTTGGGATTCATCAACTTTGAATTCTAAATCTTCAATCGTTTGCTCATTTTCAATAATTTGTAAATAACTCCAAATTGAAAACATTAAAAATGAAAGAATAATTATTCTATTTATATTTTCAGTTTTCATAAGTGAATAAAATTTTTGGCTATTCCTAAATAGATAGTGCCATATTCATTTTCATATATTGAAAGGATAAACAAATTTAATTTGCGCTTCACATTATAAGCTCTTAATATCTCTCCAGGATTAGAACTGAAATAATTCGTATGCTTATGTTTGCCCAAAAAATCATTAAAATCTCTAACTGTTGGGTTTGTGAGTATTAGGAAAATTAAAAGTATACCTATAACGAAAGATTTTTTTCTTTTTTTAATTCTTGATATTATAGATTCCATATTAATTTGTGTTAATGTGTTTTTTTTCCCTTGTTGCTTGTTGTTCAGATTGGCCGCAAGAGCATAATAAAACAACAGAAATTAGTGCAATAAACTTTGTCAGTTATTTTTTTTAGTAGCATTTTATACTTCTTTTTTTCAATGTTAAGAGTGTTAATGGATGTTCGATTCGATATAAAATCATATTAGACAAATACAATCATCAAAGAACCAAGGGTAACCCAATAATTGCCCAATATACTCTCAAATCTCGGAAATAAGAAAAATGAAATAATTCTTAGAGCAAAACAAATACTATAAATAATTGTAAATGTTTTCGGTGATAATGGTTGCCCCTCTTCCGATTTTATTGATTTTAGTTTACTAACTACTCCAGGAATAAACATAGACGGGCAAATAAAAAATAAAGGATAAAGTATTTTAAAAATAAAATTATTGCTAACCAAGACGATGGCTCCCAGCGCAATAACTAAAATTATTAAAACAAAATATATTGACAGGCTCAAATATAATAAGCAATACAATAAAAAATAAAAGTTTTGTGTAGGTATGTGATCAGGGTAATACACTAAATATCTGGGGGCTAAACAAAAACAGAAAACTCAAATTAAATCAGGGGGTGGCTTCATTTCAGAAAAATGGTTGATATTGAAACGGATTACTATTTTTCATTTTTAAGAATTTTATTTTGTTTTTGATAAATAAACCTTTAAGACGTTGTCAAATCGACAACTATTGTATACCTTTGTAAAAAATAACCAGATGAGAGTTTTCAGTAAAAGCACATTGAGGGATTTTTATGAGAAACATACTGACTGTAAAGAACCGCTTTTAACCTGGTATAAGGTTACAACTAAAGCCAACTGGGAAAATTTTAATGATGTTAAAAAATATTTTAATTCAACCGATTGCATAAGAAACAGTTTGTTGGTTTTTAATATTAAAGGCAATAAGTATCGCTTAGTCGTAGACTTTAATTTTAAATTCCAATGGGCTTTTATCACATTTATAGGCACACATTCGGAGTATGATAAAATAAAATTTTAATTCAATAAATATATAGCAATGAAGCAATATTTGAATGTAATAGAAACAAAAAAAGAATATGAAATAGCATTAAAAAAATTTCAAACGCTATTTCATGCCAAAGTCGGAAGCAAAGAGGAAAAAGAAGCAAAACTGTTGGCTGTCTTAATTGAGGACTATGAAAACAAGCATTTCCAGATACCCGAACCCGACCCTGTAGAAGCTATCAAATTTATGATGGAACAAAGCGATATGAATCTTACCGATTTAGCAAAATTGCTGGGAAATAAAAGTAATGTTTCAAAAGTGTTGAATAAAAAAAGAAAACTCTCCCTTGAAATGATAAGGAGTTTGAGTAAATACTTGCATATTCCTGCTGAAATTCTAATTAAGGATTATTCTTTGAATATTTGACAATGAAACTAAAGTATTTGTATAGTATTGTACCTTATTTGTACCTCAAAACAATACAGGCCAATGGAATCAACTAAAATTACTTTTTGTATCGGAAAGTGAAGTTACAGAAGCCCCGGTAAATAACTGGGGTTTTCTATTTACAGCTTAATACATCACCTGATCTTCTTCTATCACATTTCTATCCAATGCATCACGTAGGCCATTTCCTATCAATACAAATGCAAGTACAATAAGCATAATGGCTAATCCAGGCAGGAATGCAAGGTAAGGAGCATCTCCAATAATATAACCACGGTGTGAATTAATCATTGCACCCCACGATGCAGTTGGTGGTTGTGCACCAATGCCTAAAAAGCTCAATCCAGCTTCAATTAATATTGCTGCAGCAAAATTAGAGGCTGCAATAACTATTACAGGTCCCATTACATTTGGTAATATATGGCGAAGTATTATCCTTATATCTGTAAATCCCAGGGCTCTGCCGGCTTCAATAAATTCTTTTTCACGCAAACTCATAATCTGCCCACGTATAACACGAGCCACCTCTACCCACATTGTTAATCCAACAGCAATAAATACCTGCCAGAAACCCTTTCCCAACACCAATGTAATAGCAATCACTAACAGCAATGTTGGAACAGACCAAACCACATTGATAAACCAAAGTATAATATCATCTACCCTGCCCCGGTAATATCCCGCCAAAGCACCCAAAAGAATACCTATAACCACTGAAATAAATACAGCAATAAAACCAACCGAAAAAGAAACACGTACTCCTATAATTAAACGGCTCAATAAATCCCGCCCTGCAGGATCGGTACCTAATATAAATTTTCTGGTGACTATATTATTCTTTTCCACCTCTGCCTGTAATTCTTTTGTAGTTTTTTTTGTTTTGTTGGTGGCATCCAACTCATAAAACTCCATATATCCTTCTTTTACATTGTTTCCTATGGGGATATTATAATTGGTAGCGTATACTACATCAGCCAGATTAAGCTTTATTTCAGCCCCCGAACGGTCAGAGTTGCCTGTGTATTCAGTCAAAACAATATCATTTCCCAAGAAACGGTAGCTTGAAAAAGGTATAGCCCTGTAATCACTTACTTCACCAAACAACATTTTATAGAACACATTCGTATGATGCGTATGTTCATTCTTACGGCTTAACAAAAGTTGTACTTTAAATCCCGGAGGCTTTTTTGAAAGTTCAAGCAGTTGCTCATTTGCATCGGGTGTAGAGTCTGGTGTTATCAGGTATCCTAAAATGGCAATCAACATTAACAAACCAATAGTGACCAACCCAAACATACCCAGCCTATTTTTTTTGAAACGTTGCCAGGCAAAATAAGAGAGTGAATGTGAATCGTATTTATCGTCTTTTTTAGCCATTTCTTAACAGTAGGGCTGAACTTATATTCATTTTAAAATATATTTAGTAAACTGACTAAAAACTGCTTAAAAATAACAACAAAAAGTCAATGTACGAGTTTATTTATAAGAGAATAAGACCAATTTCACAAATCAACTGACGGAAAACACTATTTTATGCGCGGTGGTTTATTTATTTTTTGTAGATTTTTGGCATATTTAAAATAAAACATTTTCATTATCAGCTGCTTACCCGTTAAAAGATGTTTTTTTTAGAAGTGTCTAAATTTTATTTTATGAAAGTATTTTAGGTTATTTTTAGCTAAACGGCATCGCTTTCATGTAGCCGTTATGTAAGCAATGGACAGATTTTGTCCGAAGGACGCATTCAGTCTCACGAATAAAATAAAACAAACGTTTTTTGTAGGTATATTTTATGTAATTTCGTTCTTCATAAAACATAACAGATTATGGGCAATATAGTATTGCACGGGCATAAGTTTAAGATAAAAATATCTGCGTCCGAAATTCAAAAAGCAATAGGTGATGTGGCACGGCAAATTAATGCAGATTTAAAAGACAAAAAGCCTTTATTTTTGGCCGTATTGAATGGTTCTTTTATGTTTGCTGCAGATCTGATGAAAAAAGTGCATATTGACTGCGAAATTTCATTTATAAAATTAGCTTCTTATAATGGAACTTCTTCTACAGGAAAAATAACTGAATTAATCGGTATTAATGAACAAATAAACGGGCGCACAGTTGTTATTATTGAAGACATTGTTGATACCGGCAATACTATTGAAAATATTACAGTTCAGTTAAAAGAACATGGTGCTGCCGAAATAAAAATTGCAACCTTATTATTCAAACCCGAAGCATATACCAAATCTCTTCCAATTGAATATACGGCTATTGTTGTTCCCAATGATTTTTTAGTGGGTTACGGTTTGGATTACAATGGGCTTGGCCGGAATTTAGCGGATATTTATGTACTTGATTATATAGCTGATGAGAAAAAATAGATAAAAGACAACAGGCAAATTCAACCATTTAACAATTCAACCATTTTTTTAATATGTTAAACATCATTTTATTTGGGCCTCCTGGTGCTGGCAAAGGAACTCAATCAGAGAAATTAATAGCAAAATATCAGTTGGTTCACTTGTCAACAGGAGATATTTTCCGTAACAATATTAAAGGTGGCACTGAATTAGGTACTCTTGCCAAAAGTTATATGGATAAAGGCCAGTTGGTGCCTGATGAAGTAACAATACGCCTGCTGGAAAGTGAAGTGAACAAACACCCGGAAGCAAAAGGATTTATTTTTGATGGCTTTCCCCGTACTATTGCTCAGGCTGAAGCATTAGATTTTTTTCTAACTAAAAAAGGTCAATCTATCTCTGTTATCCTTTCGTTAGAAGTAGAAGAAAATGAGTTGTGCAATCGACTCACAGAGAGAGCCAAATCATCAGGCAGACCGGATGATGCTAACCCCG
>JAHEXZ010000148.1 GCA_023251835.1 Bacteroidota bacterium
ATCTATCTATCAATTGAAAATACAGGGTGTTTGGAACCTTTCAGAAATAACACAAAAAACACAAAAACTCTTTAAAAAAATTAATATAGACTACCTAACTTGAGCGGAGTTAGGGATTAACTAGGTTTGACTTAACACTATACTATTCAAGACCTTTGGGGATAACAACACTAATGACTCACATGTTCCACTTCGTCAGGATTGTGCCTGTGTTTGAAGAAAATGGCAAATAAAACGGCAATTATCAGCGCATAAATTGCAAAAGAAAACCAAATGGATTGCCAGTTTTTTATTCCATTGGCGGTGAAATAAGTATCAATCGCATATCCACTTATAGAACTTCCAAGAACAGCTCCAAAACCATTGGTCATCATCATAAACAAACCCTGAGCGCTGGAGCGGATGTTTGAGTCGGTAGAAGTTTCAACAAATAAAGAACCTGAAATATTAAAGAAATCGAATGCCATACCGTACACAATGCAGGATAAAATGATCATCCATAAGCCTCCGGAAGGATTGCCATAAGCAAAAAATCCAAAACGCAGCACCCAGGCAAACATTGACATAAGCATAACCTGTTTGATGCCAAATCGTTTTAAGAAAAATGGAATTGTTAATATAAATAAGGTCTCCGAAATTTGAGAAATAGACATGATAATGGTTGAATATTTCACAACAAAAGAATCGGCATATTCAGGTATTTTTTCAAAATCAGAAAGAAAAGCATCACCATACATGTTCGTCAATTGCAAGGCAGCGCCCAAAAACATAGAGAACACAAAAAATAATGCAATTTTATAGGTACCAAAAAGTTTAAACGCATTTAAACCTAACTTTTGAACTAAAGTTGAATTTTCAGCAATGAGTTTTTGGGGCGGGCATTTAGGTAAGAAAAAAGAATAAATTCCTAAAGCAACTGCCGCAACTGCTGAAATATAAAACATATTTGCAGATGCCTTATTTCCTGAAAGATTGGTAATCCACATTGCAGCAATAAACCCAATGGTGCCCCATACCCGAATGGGTGGAAACACTTTTATTACATTGAAATTATTTTTTTTTAGTATCGTATAGGCAATAGAATTGGATAGCGCTATCGTTGGCATGTAACAAAGCATGGCCATAAATATTACCCAAAAAAATGAGTTTGGGTTATCCACCTGAGGAATATAACAAAGTATTAACCCTCCAATAATATGTAAAATACCGTATAATTTTTCGGCATTTATCCATTTATCTGCAATTATCCCTGTAAGGGCAGGCATTATAATTGAAGAAAGTCCCAATGTTGAAAATATGGCACCAAACTCTGCACCACTCCATTCTTTTGTTGCAAACCAATAATTCCCAACAGTAATTAACCATGCACCCCAAATAAAAAACTGCACAAAACTCATTAATGTGAGACGATTCTTAATATTCATAGGGGTTCTTATTTTAAGATGTTGAATATTGTTGGTTTTGATATTTTTAATTTATAGAAAGGGAAAATACTAAACCTTAAATTATTAGTCTAAGAAAATAATCCTTAAACTGGATGCTGAAACAAGCCCGCCCTGCGCAGGCCAGGGTTCAGCATAAACTTTAAATCTAAGACTTTTTACGGTTGTTTAATTCGTCACGTATTTTTGAGGCCTTTTCATAATCCTCATCGTGCAATGCTGATTCAAGCATTTGTTTTAGCTCTTCTGTTGATTTTTTTAGAAAATCAGTTTCTTCTACCTCAACCATATCTCCGGAATCCGCCTCACTTCCTGCAGCAATGGTATCTTCATCTAAAATAATTCCGGCCTGTGACAGTATAAATTCATACGTGTTGATTGGGCAGTTGAATCGAACAGCTAAAGCTATAGCATCTGATGTACGTGCATCAATTTCCACCTCTTTACCGCCATCACTGCAAATCAGTTTAGCAAAAAAAATACCTTCAACTAAGTTGTAAATAATCACTTCGCTGATATTAATATCAAATCCTTTTGCCAGGCTTCTGAACAAGTCATGGGTAAGTGGACGGCTGGGTGTCATTTTTTCAAGCTCAATAGCAATTGCCTGAGCCTCAAAACCACCAATAATAATAGGGAGTCTGCGCTTGCC
Organism: Bacteroidota bacterium; assembly: GCA_023251835.1. Classification (GTDB taxonomy): domain Bacteria; phylum Bacteroidota; class Bacteroidia; order 2-12-FULL-35-15; family 2-12-FULL-35-15; genus 2-12-FULL-35-15. The sequence goes on from JAHEXZ010000148.1 coordinate 2,095, forward strand.
TTTGGCTTCGCCCAAAACAAGAGCATAAGCTCCGGTTTGTGTTTGGCTATAAGATAATCCTACAATTTCTAATTTAACTTTTTTCACTTTACACTTCTTTTTTTACCAAAGGATTCTGAATATTTCATAGAAACCACAAGAGCAAATATAAATTTTGTTTAAGTTTTCAAACATTGCTCCTCCTAAAGGATGATTAGATTAAAGGTGCCTACTGTTGTGCTTTAAATGTTTTTAGCGCCTGAATTAATTTAGGTACAACTTCAAAAGCATCACCAACAATACCATAATCAGCCGATTTAAAGAATGGAGCTTCTTTGTCAGAATTAATGGCAACAATAGTCTTGCTTCCGTTAACTCCTGCTAAATGCTGAATAGCCCCTGAAATGCCTATAGCAAAGTATAAGTTCGGACGTATGGCAGTTCCTGTTTGTCCCACGTGTTCATGGTGCGGGCGCCAATGCATATCCGCTACCGGACGTGAACAGGCTGTTGCTGCTCCTAATGTTTTTGCCAAATCTTCTATCATTCCCCAGTTTTCCGGGCCTTTTAATCCACGTCCTGCTGATACTACAATATCAGCATCTGTAAGGCTTAATTCACTGGTATCCTGTTTTACTTCTTTCACCTTAACCGGAGAATTTATAGTGTCAAGATTAACTGAAAAATCAACTACTTCGGCAGTATTGGCAGTAAGTTCAATTGGGAATGAACTTGCTAATAATGAAATTATCTTTTTAGTTGAGTTAAGGCTGTAAACAGCTGTAGCCTTACCCGAAAACACATTCTTTTTTACAGTAAATGAACCACCTGAAATAACAGGATTGTCCACCACACCTGCAACCATTCCTGCTTTTAATCTGGCAGCAAGGCGTGAAGCTATAGCTTTACCTGTAAAATCGTATACAAATACAATAACATCGGCTCCTTCAGCAGCGGCAGCCTGTTCAATGGCAGCAGTTAAATAGAGGGAATCAAGGCTTTTTAATTTCTCATTTTTCAGACGTAATACTTTTTTGGCCCCTGCTTTTCCAAGGTCGGCCACATCTGCATCGCCAGCAATCACTGCGGTAGCTGTAGTGTTTAATTGCGCTGCAAGACGACTTGCATAGTTAACAGCTTCTAATGAAGATTTTTTTACTTTGCCTTTTGATAATTCAGTATATACTAAGATTGACATATTTTAAAAAATTTTAGAATGCACTATGAATTTTTATAATTATTTCTTGAAGCGGCAATTGATTTAGCTACTATTTTTAATTGGCTGCTGTAAATGAGGCAGCTTTTATTAAAAATCTAAAATTATATTATAGCGCTTTTGCCTCAGAATGTAACAACTCAACTAATTTCTCAGGAGTGCTTGCATCAATAAATTTGCAATCCGTACGACCTGGAGCCAGTTTATAAGATACTACATTTGTTAATGTATTGGATACTGCTGCAGGAACCACGGTTAGTGGTTTGGTACGTGCAGCCATAATACCACGCATGTTCGGAATACGAGCTTCTGCCATTCCTTTATTTGCCGATAATACTAATGGTAATGGGCATTCAACTACTTCTGTGCCTCCATCTACATCATGCTCAACGGTAGCAATAGTCCCATTAACATCTAATTTGGTTGCCATAGATACAAATGGTAAATTCAGAAGTTCGGCAAGCATACCCCCAACCATTCCGCCATTATAGTTAATGGTTTCTTTTCCAACCATAATTAAATCAAAACCTTTATCTTTTGCATAAGCGGCAACCTGCTCCGCAACAGCAAAAGCATCAGAAGGATTACTTTCGATACGTATAGCGTCATCAGCGCCAATAGCAAGTCCTTTACGTATTGTAGGTTCACTGTCAGCCCCTCCTATATGAAGTATGGTAACGCTGCCTCCTAAAGTCTCTTTTAATTCCAGCGCACGTACAAGTGCATACCATTCATCATAAGGATTAATTACAAACTGCACACCGGCTGTATTAAAAGTGGTATCATTATTTGTGAAAGCAATTTTTGTAGTTGTGTCAGGCACATTACTAATACAAACTAATATCTTCATAGTCAATTTTTTTGTGTGATTTTTAAAGAAGTGCAAATTTAATAATATCATTGCATATAAAAAAATCAAATTCCATTTAAAATATTTGCCGATTACCTCTAAATTTATTTTGTAATATCTTCATAATCATATACTTTCTTTTTTTCTGTTTGAAAACGTGCAAATAAGTAGTATATTTGTTGTTCTCAATTTTCTTTTAAGATAGAATAATACTACCTTTTACAAAAAATTCCAGATGGATTATAATACAAGTTTGCCCCGGATGATTATTCCTGAATATGGCAGGAATATCCAAAAAATGATTGATTTTGCAGTATCTGTTGAAGATCGTGAAGAACGTAATAAGGTGGCTCAGGCAATTATTCATGTAATGGGGCAGTTAAACCCGCATTTGCGTGATGTTACTGATTTTAAGCATAAATTATGGGACCATATATTTATTATTTCAGATTTTAGATTAGATGTAGATTCTCCTTATCCAAAGCCTACCCGCGAATCATTCCAGACAAAACCTGATAAAGTTTTCTATCCAAGTAATGATATTTGTTATAAGCATTATGGCAAAACCGTAGAACGTATTATTGCCAAAGCAAAAGAATATCCAGAGGGCGATGAAAAAAATGCATTAACAGAGCAGATTGCTAATCTGATGAAACGCTCTTACCTTACCTGGAACCGTGATTCAGTAAATGATGAGGTAATATTGAAACATCTGAATGAACTTTCCGGTGGCGGGCTTAAATTGGCTGAATCTTCCATACTACGGAGCACACAAACTTTTGTACAACGTTCCGGCCAAAGCCGCGACAGGGATAAAAAGAAACAGGCTGGTGGTAAACAAAGTAATGGTGGTGGTTACCGTAAGGACAATTTAGGTTCCGGGAGCAATCAGAAGTTTAAACGGAAGTTCTGAAATAGTAATAAAGTTAATAATCGTGATCGCTTCTGTTATCAGTGAATGCAACAATTTTCCTATACTTCCCAAACCGGGACATGTTCAGAAAATTATATCGACCGCGTATACCCATGAACAAAATCAATAGGTGTTGTATAAAATTTTTATGGGATTTATTTATCCCATTTATTTTTTCTAATATTGTGCCTATAAGAGCCTCGCTTCTGTTAAAAGCATTGTTGGGAGTTTTCACACACAACCTTCATGTTTTTTCTTTTACTTCATCTCAACTAAAATTTTCTACATACATTTATTTATATTCTAAAAAATTACCGAGCCATTAAATAAAACAATTCGGAGTTAATATATCCAAACCCTTTTCATAGCTGCGTTATACTTACACAAACTGTTTGATTAATCTGGTTCTGTACTGAACTACCATTCCCAATAAATTATTTTTTATTTGTGGAATTTCTACTAAGAAAGCATCTGACTATTAAAACGTACTGAGCGAATGAGTTTGCAATGGTTAGTGAGCTTGTCGAACTATTGCAAACTCATTCAGCCGAAGTACAGATACCAACCTTCAAAAAAGTAATGTCATGAAAACAAACCATGCAACTATCGAAAATTTCAATGATCTGGTTTTCGAAAACAGGAACAAAGAATACGGAGCATATGCCATTCGTAATTCATACAATAATAATGTCTCTATGGCACTTTTTATTGCATTACTTTTATCAGGTACACTTGCATTAATTACCTTTTTATTTTCTAAAACAAATGATACTATTCCTATTGCTCAAGGGCAGGTTCTTGTACCTGATGTATCGATACTTGTTGACATTACACCACCTCAACCAAAGCCTGAAATAAAAATTGAAAAAATAATACCTCCTAAAGACATTACACCTAAATCAGAAAATCTTACATTGGTTGCTTCTGATAATAAAAATGATGTTATTGAAACAACTAATAAAGATGCAGTGATAACAAGCAAAGGAAAACCAGACGGTACAGACAGTGTTGTTGCTAAACAGGATATAATTGTTACACCTACCGTTACACCGCCCATCAACGAAGCCAAAATAGTTGCAGATCAGATGCCCGAATTTAATGGCAACCTGTTTCAATTTTTAAGAGATAACTTAAAATATCCCGATATAGCAAGGGAAAACTATACATCCGGAACAGTTGTACTACAATTTATAATTGAAAAAGATGGTGCAATCAATGATATTAAAATCCTTAAATCCATTGACGATGGTTGCACCGAAGAAGCAATACGTGTGGTTAAGTCCATGCCCAGATGGAAACCTGGTAAAAATCATG
>JAHEXZ010000012.1 GCA_023251835.1 Bacteroidota bacterium
GCTGAAAACAGGGGAAAGAAATATTGATTTTGAATAAAAAAATCAACCACCAATCATCTTTTTTATTTCGTTAAGTTTCATTAATGCTTCAATTGGGGTTAGTGTATTGATATCGGTTTTTTGTAGTTCTTCTTTTATATTTTCCAATACAGGGTCATTTAATTGAAAAAAGCTTAACTGTAAATTTTCTGTATGCCTATCTGCACCTTTTATCTCTTGTTGTTGGTCTTTTGACTCTTTTTTGCTGTTTTTTTGTAAACTCCCAACCCCAGACTCCTTGCTTTCTCTTTCTCCTTCGAGCTGTGTAAGTATTTGATTTGCTCTTTCAATTACTTTTCGGGGCATCCCTGCCATTTTAGCAACATGAATACCGAAACTATGCTCACTTCCTCCTGCAACTAATTTACGCATAAACAACACTTTATTATCAACTTCTTTTACCGATACATTAAAATTTTTAATCCGGTGCAATTTGTTAGCCATCTCATTCAGTTCATGGTAGTGGGTTGCAAACAATGTTTTAGCTTTTACAGAAGAATTTTCATGTATATATTCCGCAATAGCCCATGCTATAGAAATACCATCATATGTGCTGGTACCTCTGCCAATTTCATCAAGTAATATAAGGCTTCTATTGGACAAATTATTTAAAATGCTGGCAGTTTCATTCATCTCCACCATAAATGTTGATTCTCCTGACGATATGTTATCGGATGCACCAACACGTGTAAATATTTTGTCAATTAGTCCTATATTAGCGTGTTTGGCCGGTACAAAGCATCCTATTTGTGCCATTAATACAATAAGCGCTGTTTGTCGCAACAATGCCGATTTACCCGACATATTAGGACCTGTTATAATAATAATCTGCTGATGCTCATTGTCTAAATAAACATCATTAGCAATATAATCTTCACCAACAGGCAATTGTTTTTCAATTACCGGATGTCGCCCGTCTTTTATATCCAATATATCATTGTCAAACAAATGTGGACGAGTGTAATTATTCTTTTGAGCAATTATTGAAAAAGATAATAAACAGTCTAAACGTGCAATTAATGAAGCATTAAGTTGTATTGTAGAAATATAATCCATCAGGGAAAGTACCAGCTCATTGAAGAGTTGGGCTTCTAATGATAGAATTTTTTCTTCTGCTCCCAGTATTTTTTCTTCATATTCTTTTAATTCAGGAGTAATATAGCGTTCAGCATTGGTAAGCGTTTGTTTGCGCATCCAGTCGCCTGGAACTTTATCTTTATGGGTATTTGTTACTTCAAGGTAATAACCAAAAACATTATTAAAAGCCACCTTCAGCGATGAAATTCCGGTACGTTCGCTCTCTCGTTGCTGAACCTGTAGTAGATAATCTTTGCCGGAATAGGCTATTTTACGCAAATGATCTAATTCTGCATTCACTCCTTCGGCAATTACATTTCCTTTTGAAACAAGGTAAGGTGGGTCTTGTGTAATCTCTTTTTCGATGCGTTCAATCACGTTGTTGCAAGGATTAAGTTGCTCTGATATTGTAAGCAGGGCCTTGTTATCTGATTTTTCGCAAATGGCTTTTATTGGTATAATTGCAGTTAAAGCACGTTTTAATTGAACAGCCTCTTTAGGAGAGATACGGGCTGTTGCAACTTTTGAAATGATACGTTCAAGATCGCCAATTAACTTTATTTGTTGTACTATATCCTCAATAATTTCTGTATGGGATAAAAAGTAACCAACAGCATCAAGACGTTCTTCAATAGGAGCTTTATCTTTTAATGGCAATGCTAACCATCGTTTCATCATGCGTGAGCCCATTGGTGAAACAGTCTGATCTATTATATGGATGAGTGTTTTTGCATTGTCATTTTGTGAGTTAAACAACTCAAGATTGCGAATAGTAAAGCGATCTAACCACACATATTTTTCTTCTTCAATACGGGAAATAGAAGTAATATGCTTTACCTTATCATGAGCAGTATCCGAGAGGTAATGTAACGCTGCTCCTGCAGCAATACAACCGTGTTCGAGATTTTCTACTCCGAATCCTTTTAACGACTTGGTTTCAAAATGCTTTAATAATAGTTCATTACCGAATTCTGAAGTAAAAACCCAGTCTTCAAGTCCATAAGTATAAAATTTATTGCTAAATATTTCAATAAACTGTTTTTTTCTATTTTTTTGAAATAAAATTTCACTCGGCTGAAAACTCTGTAATAGCTTGTCGATATATTCCAGTGTTCCTTGGGCAACAAAAAACTCCCCGGTAGATACATCTAAAAAAGAAATCCCTCCCCCAATTCCTCTCTCCTTTGGAGAAGGAGTAGGGGAGAGGTATACACTTGCTAAAAAATTATTTGATTTGTGTTCTAATACTTTGTCATTATAAGATACACCAGGTGTTACAAGTTCAGTAACTCCCCGCTTGACAATGGTTTTAGTCATTTTGGGGTCTTCCAGTTGGTCACAGATAGCAACGCGTTGGCCGGCACGAACTAATTTTGGAAGGTAACTATCTAATGAATGGTGTGGGAATCCGGCTAACTCTATAAAAGAAGCATAACCATTGGCTCGTTTGGTAAGCACAATACCCAATATATTAGCAGTTTTTACAGCATCATTTCCAAATGTTTCATAAAAATCTCCAACCCGGAATAACAATAAGGCATCAGGATATTTTGCCTTAATCGCATTGTATTGTTTCATAAGCGGAGTTTCTGTTTCCGCAGTTATACTTTTTATTGCTGATCGATGTTTTGCCATTAGTTGCAAAATTACAAAAACCTATATAACTCAATGGTTCGGTAATTTTTTTAGAATATAAACAAATGTATGTAGAAAATTTTAGTTGAGATGAAGTAAAAGAAAAAGAAAAAAGCATGAAGGTTGTGTGTGAAAATTCCCAACAATGCTTTTAACAAGAGCGAGGCTCTTATAGGCACAATATTAGAAAAAATAAATGGGATAAATAAATCGGGTGTATGACAAATTAACAATGTTTTTTTAACAACTTTAAAATTAATAAAAAAGAGAGTGCCAAAAAAAGAATTACTTGCGTAAAAAAACGATGGACAGTGATGAACTAAAAGCAAAGTTGTTCTCCTGCAGTCGCAACACAATGGGCTAAAATAACGGTCGTTACATGATGATTTTTTAACCAAACGGTCGTAACACAACACCGTAACCCATTGGTCTTAATACGCTGTGTGGATTATATTGCTTTTGCCTTTTTTAATATTTCCTTAAAGCGGTCAATATCGTCAAGTAATTTTGGCAAGTCCCGGTCTAACCAAGCAATAAAGGAAAGCATTTCGTTGTACTGTTTTTCAACGTCTTGTAAATTTCGAAAAATCGGTTCGTAGTGATAAATTCGGTTACGAAGTTTTCTAATACGGTACAGATAGTCTGCAACTGTGTCACGCTGGCGCAAATGCTTTGGGGTATTTTTGAAAATCAGTCGTAAGGGTTTCCAAAGCAATCCGGTGTAATTGCGGTTAAATAGCCTGTTCCAAAAACCAAAATTTAGTTCGGCAATTATTTTGTCAGCGGTTACGGTCTTACGTTGCGATAATATTTTTTGTTCAGCTTCAATAATGAATGGTTGAAACTCTCTCGGTAAATGATTTTTGAACCAATACGGGTCATTAAAATATTGTTTCAATTGTTCGTTTATAGCATTACGAAGGGAAATTTCTAAGACAGATAAAACAGGATAAAAAGCCTCAGATAACTCAATATTAGCTTTGTATAAGCGATATGCTTTTTCAAAATCATTACCTGTCTGAGCAAGGTAAACATTGAAACGAGGGCTTGATAAGTAGTATTTTAATTGGTTTTCTGTCATTCAGGATGCAAAAATGCGGAAAATATTTGGAGAAAGCCATATGTCTTCTTATCTTTGTACCGTTATGCCAGTTCCTCCTCTCCCAAACTCGTGTTGGTGATGAAACTGGCTTTAGTTTTTTATAGAGGTTTCTTTTTTATAAAAACTGAAACAATTAAACCAGTTCCCACCATTATATCTATAATATTCCAAATTTCTCTACCCAATGAAATTTTAATTAACGGTTGGAATAATATTGCAAGCGCAACAAAAATTTATTGTTTCTGTTGTATGCTTGTCTTGGCATCATTTTTTAGGTCTGTTTTTATTGCATCAGAGCAATTTATTTTTTTTAGTAATAGAGTCGCAGCCTAAAAAATAGCTCTACAAAACACGTTAAATTAATTTCAGAGAGCTTTTAAAAAGAAAATTTATTGATCTTAAAAGAGAAGGTAGGTTTTTTCACAACCTGACGTTTTGCGGCTTGGCGAAGAAGCGGCTTTCCGCATTAAAGTTTATTAGATGCGTAACTGTTTATATAAGCACAAACTTGTCTTAATAGCACGTTACCCGCTTTTTTGCCAAGCCGCTGTTAGGTGCTGGCGATGTCAATTCACAAGAGCTAACAACACAAATTGTTTCTATATAGAAACATTCAATTCTACCAACAATAATAACAAATTTTTCTGTCGTTTCAAATTTGTCTTAGAATTGTTTTTAAAAATTCTGTCGACTGGCTATTGATTTTTAATTGGAATGAAGAAGCGCATTTAACAAGAAAATATTTCGGTAAGTTGTTTTTTAAATTCGATTTACTTATTGCAACCATGAAAGCAATTCAAACAAGAATGTGTCTGGTTATAATTAATTCTTGAACTATGTGCTTGTTGCATTTTTAATCTAATTCCTTTGAAGTCTACAGCTGCATCACCATAAGCTTCTCGGGGTGTCAGTCCATGAAGTGAACCATGTGGTCGTACATTGTTATAGTCGGGAATGATATATTTTTTCATAGCGGTAATTAGTTCCGCTTGATTCATAAGATTTCTTGGAAATAGATAACTGTATTTTAATGTTTTGTTGATTGCTTCTACTAATGCATTTGATTGTAATATGTCTTTTAATGCAATAACTTTGTCGACTGGAAATTTGTCAATAAATGTTTCAACTTTTTCATTGTTATTTTCCGATCCTCCATCAACGATTAGTTGTGTGATGTCGATTTGTTCAGGTGTAAGTCCAGCAAATTCAATACTTTCGCGAAATGTTTCTAAGCGGATTTGTGCGCATATTTTATGTGCAACGCGCCAAGAAATGATGTAACGTGAAAAATTGTCTACCACTAAATAGATGTAAGATATTATTCCGTCTATTGCTTTTTTAATTCCTAAATTATCTTTTGCTCCTTCTACAATTCTAACAACTCGTGTTTTTTCTTTTCGTAAAATGTTAACGTATTCCCGTCCAGAACCAATAATATCTTTGAATGTTTTTGTGATTTTATAAAATGTTTTCAGAGCTCTTTGCATTTTTTCATCTTCCGAAACTTTTTTCATTAGTTCATAAACTTCCGGAATATTATTATCATTTAGTTCGTAACCAACATACTTGTCGTCTGCTTCGCGTCTCCATTTACTGATTAAGCTACGATGAATTTGTTTGCGATAGATGTCTGGTAATAAGCCTTTGCGAACAAGAAACTTTACTCTTGTGTCGTAGCTTTTCTTTTTTTTCTTTTTTTCTTCGGTCATTTTTTAATAGAATGAAAAGTCAAAATGCGAAATGATCATGATGTCGAAATGCTTTGTCTTATTGCAAAAGGGGGTAGAGAAACTAAATTAGCGAAGCTAATTTACAAAATATTTAGTCATACAACCAAATTTTTTCGATGTTTTTTTTGATATTTTTTTGCTCTTGTGATTGCAGGTTCTACTGGATAAACAAGCTCTTGTCAGTGTCCAGAGGACGGTAAAAAACTAAAAAAAAACTCGGATAGGAAAATGTGTCTTGCTACGATTTTTTTTGCGCTTGCACCTAACGTCAGAGTGTGAAAAAACATAATTCACATTCTGCTATTTAAAACTATTAATAAATATACAAAATAAGTACGGAACAAATTATTTCTTTTGCATTTAAAAATTCCAGTATGCAGCACATTATTAGTACCAGCCGAAATCAGCTTGAATTCACAAGTCTTGATGATTTAATAGAAAAGGATAATTCAGTTCGTTTGATTGAAGCTTTTGTAGAGAAGCTCGATTTGTCCAAACTTGGATTTAAGATCAAAGAAGTTAAAAATGAGGGCCGTCCTTCATTTGATCCCAAAGTATTTTTAAAGATCTATTTCTACGGGTATCTGAATGGAATCAGAAGCAGCCGGAGACTAGAAAAGGAGTGTATGCGTAATATTGAGCTTCAATGGCTTGTTTGCAAGCTTATTCCAAACTATCACAGTATTGCCGATTTCAGAAAAGAGAACCCTCCTTCATTAAGAAATACATTCAAGCTGTTTGTTAGCTTT
>JAHEXZ010000033.1 GCA_023251835.1 Bacteroidota bacterium
GATTGGCAAAAAAATACAACCTGCAAGTTATTGAAAAACAACAAGCTGCATAGTGTGTCATTAGCAGCTTGTCGAAATATGTGCGTGGATTGAGGAAGTTATTTTGAAAACTTTACTTAGAAAGTAAATTTAAAAAATATGAAAATAGCAGTTGTTGGTGCAACCGGTTTGGTGGGCACAAAAATGATTCAGGTTTTAGAAGAGCGAAACTTTCCGGTAACAGAGCTTATTCCCGTAGCATCTGAAAAATCGGTTGGTAAAGAAATCTCTTTCAAAGGAAATAAGTATAAGGTTGTAAATATGCAAACAGCTATTGACAAAAAGCCTGCAATTGCTTTGTTTTCAGCTGGAGGGGGAACAGCCCTTGAATGGGCTCCTGAGTTTGCGGCAGCTGGTATAACAGTTATTGATAATTCTTCAGCATGGAGAATGGATCCTGCAAAAAAATTAATTGTCCCGGAAATTAATGCTGCGGAGCTAAAACGCACAGATAAGATTATAGCCAATCCGAACTGTTCTACCATACAAATGGTTGTTGCGCTCAACCCGTTACATAAAAAATACAAAGTTAAGCGCATTGTAGTTTCTACGTATCAATCAGTTACCGGTACAGGTGTTAAAGCAGTTAATCAGTTGATGAATGAACGTAAAGGTATTAAAGGAGAAATGGCTTATCCATATACAATAGACCTTAATGTAATTCCGCAAATTGATGTATTCACCGATAATGATTATACCAAAGAAGAAATGAAGATGGTGAACGAAACAAAGAAAATCATGGATAGTTCAATTCGTGTTACTTCAACAACAGTACGTATACCTGTAATGGGCGGGCATAGTGAAAGTGTGAATGTAGAATTTGAAAATGAATTTGATCTTGATGATGTTCGTAATCTACTACAAAACGCACCAGGAGTAGTGCTGGTAGATGATGTTAAAAATAAAAAATACCCAATGCCAATAGATGCACATGATAAAGACGAAGTGTTTGTGGGTCGTTTGCGTAGGGATGAAACGCAGCCGAAAACTTTAAATATGTGGATTGTTGCGGATAATTTACGCAAAGGCGCAGCCACAAATGCTGTTCAGATTGCAGAGTATTTAGTGGAACATAAGTTAATATAGAAGTTTCAAAATTATTTTTAACAATTGTTTTTAATGAAAAAGTACGGCTTTATTTTTTTTCTGTTAACCCATCTATTTGTATCCAAATCTTTTTCGCAGCCATTTGTTGATATTGTTAGTTTTAATTATCAGACTTTTTCATCTACTTATAAGAATGATAAGGCTCAAAAAAATAAAACCGATGATTATTTTCTAAATTTTTTCTTACCCAAAGAGTTTAAAAATGGTAACACGCTGATGGTTCGCCTCAACACTGAAATGCTCTGTTCTGCAATCACTCCCGATTCATCTTATACATCTAAATTGTATGCAGTATTGCTTCCTTTGGGTATCCAGCTTTTGTCGAAAAATAAAAAATGGAAAACAGTAATAATGGCTATTCCTAAGGTCGCATCTGATTTAAAAGACGCTGTTGATAATTATGATTATCAATTGGGCGGAATACTTATGGGAAATTATCAGTATAGTGAAACATTAAAGATTAAGTTTGGTTTGTATTACAATCGTGAAGCATTTGGCAATTTTTTTATGCCTTTGGCTGGTATTGACTGGAAGGTTTCAGACAGATTAAAACTGTATGGCATTCTCCCGACCAGTTATAAAATGGAATATACTATAAAAAAGGACAAGTTATATGGAGGTCTTAACTTCAGGTCGTTTACACGTTCTTTCCGTTTGAGTAAAGCAGAGAATTATGATTATGTGAGATATAATGAGATTCAGCTAAAACTATTTCTGGATTATTTTATTTATAAAAAAATATTGATGTTTGCGGAGGTCGGTTATTCATTGGGCAGGAACCCCTGGCAATATACATATAACACTAAAGAAGAGACTCTCCGGAATCCTGTATATACAGGGTTGAACAGGTATCCTGTTTTTAATGTTGGATTAGCATACCGTATAAGGTTTGATTTATACTGAGCGAATGAGTTTGTGAAGTTTTTGCAACCCCGATAACTATCGGATCATTCAGTCGAAGTATAGAAAAGAAAGAGTGAATGCGCTTTTAATATAATAAATTATTATATGGATACCTTTTCACGTGCATTTCTTTCACTTTGTCATAGAGCAATTTTTTGAGCTCGTCAATATTTTGTTTGTTGGTGGCAGAAATAAAAATACATTGAGCATTTAATTTATTCATCCAGGTTTTTTTCCATTGTTCCAGACTGATATTGTGTTTGGTAACAGGTGATAAATCATCTACAGCCTTTTCTTCAAAACTAAAAGCATCAATTTTATTGAATACCATGATGGTTGGTTTATCTCCGGCACCAATATCGGCTAATGTTTGATTAACAACATTAATCTGATCTTCAAAGCCGGGGTGGGAGATGTCCACTACATGTATAAGAATATCTGCTTCGCGCACTTCATCCAATGTGGATTTGAATGATTCTACAAGAGTTGTTGGTAATTTGCGAATGAATCCAACAGTATCAGAAAGCAGAAAAGGCAAATTTTCAATTACTACTTTGCGTACAGTGGTATCAAGTGTAGCAAATAATTTGTTTTCAGCAAAAACATCACTCTTACTCAACAGATTCATAATGGTGGATTTTCCTACATTGGTATACCCCACCAATGCAACGCGTATCATTTCCCCCCGGTTTTTACGTTGCGTTTCCATTTGTTTATCAATGGTTTTAAGTCGCTCTTTGAGTAAAGCAATACGGTCACGGACAATACGCCTGTCTGTTTCAATCTCAGTTTCTCCGGCACCCTTCATACCAATACCTCCTTTTATCCTGTCGAGGTGAGACCACATTTTTGTGAGTCGTGGCAGCATATAAATATATTGGGCAAGCTCAACCTGTGTTTTGGCGTGTGCTGTGCGTGCCCGTGAAGCAAAAATATCAAGGATAAGGCGGGTGCGGTCAACAACTTTTACTTTGCTGTCTTCCTCATCATTGATTTTTTTTTCAAGATTGCGTTGTTGGGCAGGAGAAAGCTCATCATCAAAAATAACAATATCTATATTATTTTGTTTTATAAAATTTTTTACATCGCTCAATTTTCCGGCACCAATAAAAGTTCTGGAGTCAGGATGTTCAAGGCGTTGTGTATATCGTTTCAGGACTTTTCCTCCGGCAGTATCTGTTAAGAATTCGAGTTCATCTAAATATTCGGTCGCAGTTTCTTCGTTCTGCATTCTGTTAATCAATCCAACCAGTATGGCTGTTTCCTGTTTTTTTGATGTATCGTACAATTTTTGTTTTATTTATTCCAACAAATAACGAATCTTAATGAATAACGGAATTGCTAAGTCCATTCGTTAATCGTAACCAATTCGTAATTCGTAGTGTTTATTTTTTAAGGGTTTCACTGTATTCTGCAACAGCTTTAATCTGATCATCGGTTAAAATCCCAGTGAAAGGCGTCATTGCTCCTTTACCATTTTTAATGATTTCTATTCTTGTTGCTATATCTGTTGTTGAAGAAGATAAATCTGGTGCATCCATCAACCCCAGCTTACCATCTTCGCCATGACAGGGAGTGCAGCTTAAGGTATATATTTCCTTTCCGTTTATAGTTGATTCAGAAATGGTTTCCATTGTTTTTGATTTTTGTTTTTTGCTCATCTCCGCCAACCCGTATGCTGTAATAATTAGCAATAATGAAATTACTGCAAGAGCCTTGTTTTTTTTCTTAAAACCAATTATAGCAATAGGAATTGCGCTAAGAACAACAATAATTTTAATAATCATTAATGATTTTATCTCAGGGATTTGGGTAAGCATGTAAATGCCGGTAGCAAGATATAATGTAGAAAAGAGCATTTCCGGTATTTTTACAGCTTTCGTGAATTTCGCAAGTCCCTCTTCTTTATTGGCCAATAGTAAAATAGTTTTAATAAGGTAAATCAATAAAAAAAGAATTACCGATAATAAATGGGTATGTCTTATGCCTGTTTCCATTTTTTTAGTTTTTTAGTGTTTCAAAAGTAACAAAAATCTGCAATTTGCTGTTATGTTAAATTTAGTGGGAATAACCGTTAAAATACTATTTTTGTTTGTTTGCTGTTAAAGCAGAAGTTGTCAACTATGAGAAAAATAGGTTTATTCCTTTTTATTTTACTGTCACTGAGCACCGGCATTAGTGCGCAGCAAACATTTCCGGTTAATGGAGTTATAAACAAAAACCACTTGTTTTATACATTTACAAATGCCAGGATTGTTGTAGACCCGGAAACAATAATTGAAAAAGGCACTTTAGTTATTAAGGATGGATGGATTGTAGCTGTTGGAGAAAAAATAGAAATACCAAAAGGTGCTGTTATACATGATTTGAAAGGAAAAACAATTTATCCGGCTTTGATAGACCCGTATACTAATTATGGTATGCCGGAAATAAAAGCGGTTAGTCGCGGTCGTCATCCTCAAATAGAAAGTAATACAAAGGGGGCGTATGGCTGGAACCAGTCTGTTAAAGCCGAGATAGAAGCAAATAAACTGTTTATCTATAATGATAAATTGGCAGAAGAGCTGCGAAAGATGGGATTTGGTGCGGTACTCACTTTCCATAGAGATGGTATTGTTCGTGGTTCGGCAGCGGTTGTTTCTTTAGGTGATGCTCGAGAAAATGAGTTAATTATTCAAGACCAGGCAGCGGCAATGTTTTCTTTTGATAAGGGAACCTCAACACAGGATTATCCTTCTTCATTGATGGGAGCTATCGCATTATTGAGACAGACCTATCTTGATGCTGACTGGTACAAAAAAGATAATACAAAAAAAGAATACAATATTTCTCTTGAAGCGTTTAATAATTTACAAGAACTTCCGCAGATTATAGAAACTACGGATAAATTAAGTGCTTTGCGTGCAGATAAAATAGGCGATGAGTTTAAAATTAATTATATCATAAAAGGTTCTGGCAATGAATATCAACGTTTGGATGATATAAAAACAACAAATTGTAAATTTATTTTACCAATCAACTTTCCATCAGCTTATGATGTGGAAGACCCCTATGATGCCATGAATATTTCGCTGGCAGAGCTGAAACATTGGGAAATGGCACCGGCAAATCTTTTTGCTTTTGAAAAATATTTTATTCCTTTTGCATTAACAACATCCGACCTGAAAGATAAAAAAGATTTTTATAAAAATCTTCGTAAAGCAATCGGTTATGGTTTGTCAGAAAAGCAGGCATTAAAAGCATTAACAGTTACTCCTGCAGAACTCCTGAATTTGGCGGATAAGTTAGGAAAATTAAAAAGCGGTATGATTGCTAATTTTATCATTACTTCCGGCAACCTGTTTGATGAAAAAACAATTATCTATGAAAATTGGATACAGGGAAACCCGTATAAAATAAATGATTACGCTTTTGTTGATGTAAGAGGGATATATGATTTTTCTTATGGAAAGAAAAGTATAACCAGGTTGAAAATTGAGGGAGAGCCTGAAAAATTAAAAGCAACAATTGTAATCGACACTGCTAAAATACCTGTTACTATAGGCCTTTTGAACAATCTTGTTTCTCTTTCATTTAACTATCGAGACAGTATAGGAACAATTCGTTTGAGCGGAAGTATAACAACAGAACCATTAAGAATCAGTGGCAATGGGCAGACACGGGAGGGGGAGTGGATTGACTGGAGCGCAGTATACAAGTCGGCTATCATTCCCGAAACAAAAAAAGATTCTGCAAAAAAAGAAATTCCAAAACCGGGTCAGATCATTTATCCTTTTTGTGCCTATGGTAAACCGTTAGATGATCATGATGGCTTTGATAAAATAGTGAATGATTTTAAAAACCGTTACAATGCCATATTAATTAAACATGTTACTGTATGGACCAATGAGCAGGAAGGGATTCTGAAAAATCAGGATGTATATATTACTGAAGGCCGGATTGTGAGAATTGCAGATAATATAGACGCTTCAAAACTGGCTTTTGCAAAAATAATTGATGGTACCGGAAAACATCTTACAGCAGGCATTGTTGATGAACATTCGCATATTGCTATTTCTAATGGTGTAAATGAGGGAGCGCAGGCTTCCAGCGCGGAGGTGAGAATCGGTGATGTAATCAATTCTGAGGATATCAATATTTATCGCCAGTTATCCGGTGGAGTTACATCTGCCCAATTGCTCCATGGTTCAGCAAATCCTATTGGTGGTCAATCGGCCATTATTAAGTTACGTTGGGGGAAATCACCGGAAGAAATGAAATTTGAAAAGGCTGATGGCTTTATCAAATTTGCATTGGGCGAAAATGTGAAACAAAGCAATTGGGGTGATTTTAGTACAGTACGTTTTCCTCAGTCGCGCATGGGTGTAGAACAGGTGTATTATGATTATTTTACACGTGCGAAAGAATATGAAGTCAAACAAAAAGCATTTATAGCATTACCAGATAAGACAAAAGCAATTACTCCTCCATTCCGAAGAGATATTGAACTGGAAGCTTTAGTTGAAATAGTAAATAAAAAAAGATTTATTACCTGTCATTCCTATGTGCAATCTGAAATAAATATGCTCTTGCATGTGGCCGATTCAATGGGATTTAAAGTAAATACATTTACTCATATCCTGGAAGGATATAAGGTAGCTGATAAGATGAAAGCACATGGTGCCGGAGCTTCTACCTTCAGCGACTGGTGGGCTTATAAAATGGAGGTAAAAGATGCAATTCCATACAACGCTTCTTTATTGAACCAAATGGGAGTTACCACTGCTATAAATTCTGATGATGCAGAAATGGGACGCAGGCTGAACCAGGAGGCCGCCAAAGGCATTAAGTATGGAGGTATGAGTGAAGAGGAAGCCTTGAAAATGGTAACATTAAATCCTGCCAAATTATTGCATGTTGATAACAGGGTTGGGAGCGTTAAAGTTGGAAAAGATGCAGATGTGGTATTGTGGTCGGATAATCCTTTATCTGTTTATGCTAAAGCGGAAAAAACAATTATTGATGGATTAATTTATTACGATATAGAGGAAGATAAAAAATTACGTGAAGATATGCAAAAAGACCGTGCACGTATTATTCAAAAAATGATAGAGGAGAAAAGGGGAGGGGCTGCTATACAAAAGCATGTTCATAAAAAACAAAGGTTGTACGAGTGTGATTCGATGGAAACGAATTATATGGAAGAATAGTTGATGTGTTCTCATAAAAACTCAAAATGAAAAATCTTATATATATCTTTTTCTTTTTTGTAATAGCAATCGCCACAGCCCAGCCCCAAGGCACTATACTGGTTGGCGGGATAGCTCATCTTGGCACAGATAGTGTTATTCAAAATTCTGTTATTGGAATTAGGGAAGGAAAAATAGTATTGGTTGCAAATGAACTATCATCCTACAATAAGACCGATTATGCTGAAATTATTAATGTATCAGGCAAACACATATATCCTGGCATCATCGCACCAAACTCTACCTTGGGTTTAACTGAAATTGAAGCTGTACGCGCCACAAATGATTTCAGGGAAGTGGGCTCAATATTACCCAACATCCGTTCATTAATAGCTTATAATACCGACTCTAAAGTAATTCCAACTATTCGTAGCAACGGAATTTTAATGGCGCAAATAACGCCACGAGGAGGTTTGGTATCAGGTACTTCCAGTATATTAATGCTGGATGGCTGGAATTGGGAAGATGCTGTTTATAAAACAGATGATGGCATTCACATCAACTGGCCACGTATGCAAACACGCAAATTTTTGGATGAAGATAATACAGAGTTGGGCCCTTATGAAAAAAATAAAGAATATATAAAACAGATAGATGAACTGAAAAAATTATTTTCAGATGCGAAGGCATATAGCCAGGTTGAAAAACCGGAAGAAAAAAATCTTCGTCTTGAATCGATGAAAGGATTATTCAATGGCACTCAGACAGTCTTTATTCATGCAGATTACGTAAAAGAAATCATTGAGGCTATCTATTTCGCAAAACAAAACATGTTAAAAGTGGCTATTGTTGGAGGAAAAGACAGTTGGATGGTAACAGATATGTTGCGTGAAAATAACATCGCAGTGGTACTTTCAAGAGTACATGATTTGCCTCAGCGTTCTGAAGAAGATGTTGACCTGCCTTACAAACTTCCTTATTTATTACAGAAAGCAGGTGTACTCTTTTGCCTGAATAATGAAGGAGATATGGAAGCGATGGGAACACGCAATCTGCCTTTCATGGCCGGAACAGCAGCCGCTTATGGGTTGACAAAAGAACAGGCCTTGCGCTCGATTACATTGAATACAGCAAAAATATTAGGCATTGATAAAACAGCCGGAAGTATTGAAGTTGGTAAAGATGCTACTTTGTTTATTTCTACAGGCGATGCCTTGGACATGCGTACAAATAATATAGAAAAAGCATACATCAAAGGTAATAGCATTGATCTGAATAACGATCAGAAAATACTTTATGAAAAATATAAAAAGAAGTATGGGTTAAAATAAGTAAAGTTTTCAAAATAACTTCCTCAATCCACGCACATATTTCGACAAGCTCAATATGACTCGCACGCGGTCAGTCAGAGCTAGTTTACCCTGAGCAAAGTCGAAGGGAAGACTGTGGGTGGCAACCTGTCCTGACGACAGGTCAGGATTTGAAAATGAATCATATTTCTTTTGTTGAAGTCATTTTGAAAATTTTACTAATTTGTATTTTTTTATAAAACTATAAATTAAATTTTTTCTTTAAAACCCTTTTCTATTAACAATAGTATAACTGTTTTATCTCACTCTATAAATCTAAAGTTTTACGCCTGATTAGTTTGAAAAACATGACCCAAGGCACAAATGTCAAAAAAAACAATTATATTTCACACATAACTCATTAAAATTTTTTTACATATAATAAAATTTAGTTGAAAAAAGATAGGAACTTAAATTAAGCTCATGTAGTAAATTGGTATATAAATACTTCTAAAAAAAAGCATTGTTGAAGTAGTGATTTTTACCTGCACCGGGTTTATACTTCGGCTTCTCTTGTTATTTGAGCTCATTGTCTTTTAATTTTGATAAAAGCCCTTGTATTCTTCTTAAATAAGCAATTGCGAGTACTGTTAAAAAAACAGCGATGTAACCTAAAAACTTTACCATAATATTATATAATGTTGGTTTGATGAAAAATCATATTGTTTTATCAGTCCTGATCCGATAAGCAAATATTAAGTATGATGGTGAATACTTTCTTCTAAATATGGATGTTGTTTTACCATCAACGGGCGTTTTGCAAGTGAACTGTGAACTATGAACAATAAGGCTCCAAGGAAACCCAGAGCTGTTCCAATCTCCATCCATCCTAAATGCCAGTGTCCATTTACAGTTCCTGGCATTACCATCATAAATACATCTAACCAGTGGCCAACAAAGATGATACAACCCACAAACACTAAGAAGAAATAATTACGTTTTGCGTCACGGCTCATTAACAATATCATAGGGAATACAAAATTCATAACGAACACAGTCCACATTAATCCCATATATCCAAAGTCATGTAAACGCTCCTGGAAATAGATAGTTTCTTCCGGGATATTGGTGTACCATATCAACATAAACTGCATAAACCATAAGTAACTCCATAAGAAACTGATTGCAAATACCCATTTTCCTATATCATGAATATGGCTGTCATTTACCTGTTGCAAATAGCCCTTGCGTTTCAGGTATAAAACAAAAAGGATAATGGTAGTCATTGCCGAAATCCACATACCGGAGAAAGCATACCAGCCATACATAGTGCTGAACCAATGTACATCTATTGACATCATCCAGTCCCAGGCAGAAGTGGAAGAGGTTACAGCAAAAAATACAACAAAAACGGCTGCTTTACCCATTTGTTTGAAATGCAGTGCTGTACCACCTTGTAAATCCTGCTCTACGGAACGCTTGATAAAGCCTCTTTGGAACATGGTCCATACACCTACATAAAGAAGGGTTCTCAACCAGAAAAACCAAGGGGTAAAATAAGCGTACTTATTTGCGATTACTTCATCATATTTAGGCGATTCAGGATTGACTACATCCGGATCCATCCAGTGATACAGGTGATGTACATGCAATTGACCAGCAATAAGAATAATAAGCATTACAGCCCCTCCAACCGGCAAATAGCTGGAAATAGCTTCAAACACTCTTTTTACAGCTACAGACCATGATACCTCGGCAACATATTGTAATGCCATAAAAAAGGTTGCTAACAAGCCTATCCCCATAAAAAACCAACCATTCACGAGCAGATTGGCCCATATACGTGTATGATGATATTCTTCATGGCTAACACCTTCAGGAGCATGGTCGGTTAAAAAACCGGCAATGATGCTAATAAAGCCAATTACCATTAAACCAATGGTAATATTTTTGGTTTTTTTAGTAAATGTATAATTCAAATTGTCCATATCTGTTTGCATTTATCTTTAATTCTCAAAAAAATTCTGGTCGTTTGGGCTGTTTATTTCTTTTCTTCGGGTTTTGTTTCTGCTGGTGTTGCATTAGCCGCGATATTTGCTGTTGCCATGCCTTCCGGGTTCTGCAATTTCTGAATATACAATACTACTTTCCATCGCTCTTCCTGTGTAAGTTGTGATGCATGAGGCCCCATTAAACCCTTACCATAAGTGATTGTATGAAACATTTTTCCTTCAGGCAAATTTTTTAAAGCTCCTGTAAAAGATGGTGGTGAACCAGGTAACTTACCCCCAACAAGCCCGTCACCCTGACCGCTTGTTCCATGACAGTGAACACAGAACTTTCCATATAACTCTTCACCCTGTTTCAAATTAGTTTCATTCTTAGGAAGAGGATTGTGTAAATGCCTTCCTGCATTGCCGTAACCAGCAGTATCATTACCATATACATAAGGAAGATACCCTCTGGCAACGGTACCTTTAACGGGTAATCGGTTTGCCTGCATTATTTCTCCGCTTTCAAGCATGGTGTAAGCCATATTACTTTCTAATGACGGAGAACGGTACATATCCGGCATAAATTCAACACCAGGACTGTTAGGATCACGCTTTTCGCAGGATGTAAAGCCGATGGCCAGGCAACTAAATAAACCAACTACGGAAACAGTTTTTATTACTTTTTTATTCATTATTTAAAGTATTATGTATTGTGTATCATATATTTAGTATTTTATTTGTACTTAATACTAAATACATTGTACTTCATCATTTATATGAAATTTCTGTAGCACCACCGTTTTTCAATAATGCTTCAATATTGTTTTTATTTTCTTCTTTTGTTTCAATAACCATCAAAAACTTATCATCTGTAGTTCTTGGATCAGGATTTTTCGCCTTTACTCCCGGTAGCATCCAGCATCTTAAATAATAAGTAATTACCATTCCATGTGCCGCACAAAGAACTGTTGCCTCAAATGTAATCGGGATAAATGCCGGTACGTTCATATAATAAGCAAAACTTGGTTTACCACCAACATCAGTAGGCCAGTCATAAACCATCATATACCACATCATCCAGGTTATCAAAAGAAGTCCGGTGATGCCATATATAAAAGCACAAATCGCTAAACGTGTCCGTGGAACACCAATAACACCGTCTATTCCATGTATGGGAAATGGCGAAAAAACATCTTTTACTTTTATGCCTTTTGAACGAAGCTCTTTAGCTGTAGCCATCAATGGCTCTTCATCGTCATAAATTGCGTGTATTGCTACTGTGCTCATTTTACCTCTCCCTTAATGAGGCTGTCTAAAAAGTCCATTCTTTCTGTCATTTCGAACGTAGTGAGAAATCTTCTCTATCGATTAGCAAGATGTTTCGCTACGCTCAACATGACATAAACATTTAAATTTATACTTCTCAGACAGCTTCTGTTTATATTTTTTGTTTTAATTCTTAAACTATATTTTATTTACTTATAATTCTTTTATTTAGTGATGCCCATCATCATGTGAATGGCCATGCGCAGCTTTTTCTTTAAACTCCTGACCCGCTGACTTTAAAATTGATTTTAACTCTGCCTGTGCAATAACCGGGAAATAACGGGTAAATAACAGAAAGAAAGTAAAAAACATTCCGATTGTTCCTGTATAAATTCCAATATCAACAAACGAAGGATGGTACATATTCCAGGATGAAGGAAGATAGGTACGACACAGTGTAGGTACAATAATCACAAAACGTTCAAACCACATACCTATGTTTACAATAATAGACATAATAAAAGTAAAGGTAAGGCTGGTACGCAATTTTTTGAACCAGAAGAGCTGCGGAGAAACTACATTACAAGTCATCATACATGCATACGCCCACCAATATGGTCCTGTAGCACGGTTTAAGAATGCATACTGCTCATATTCCACTCCGGAATACCAGGACATAAACAACTCTGTTAAATAGGCTACCCCAACAATAGAACCTGTTACAATGATAACAATATTCATATATTCAATGTGCTTGATAGTAATGTAGTTTTCCAAATGGTACACTTTACGTAAAATAATCAACAGCGTTAACACCATTGCAAAACCCGAAAATACAGCACCGGCAACAAAATAAGGAGGGAAAATGGTAGTATGCCAGCCGGGAATTACAGCAGTGGCAAAGTCAGTAGATACGATAGAGTGAACAGAAAACACGAGTGGAGTTGATATACCGGCAAGTACCAATGATACTTCTTCAAAACGGCTCCAGTGACGTGCACTCCCACCCCATCCAAAACTTAAAATGCTATATGCTTTCTTCGCTACCGGCTTTACTGCTCTGTCACGAATCATTGCGAAATCCGGAACTAAACCTGTATACCAAAATACTAATGACACAGAAAAATAAGTAGATACCGCAAACACGTCCCACATCAAAGGAGAGTTAAAATTAACCCATAATGAACCGAATTGGTTGGGTAATGGAAATAACCAATAATCTAACCACGGACGACCTGTATGTAATAATACGAAGATAGCAGCACACATAACAGCAAAGATGGTCATCGCCTCTGCTGCACGGTTAATAGCCATCCTCCATTTCTGACGGAACAATAATAATACGGCAGAAATCAATGTGCCGGCATGACCAATACCAATCCACCACACGAAATTAGTAATATCCCATGCCCAGTCAACACCATTATTAGACCCCCAAACACCTATACCTTCACCAATAGTGTAGGACAAACACCAAATTCCCCATAAAAAACAAAGAACAGAGACGGTGAGTAGCATATACCAATACTTTGTAGCTTTTCCCTCAATTGGTTTAACAATATCTTCAGTAATCTGATGATAGGTTTTACTACCAAGAATTAAGGGTTCTCTGATTTCTGATTCGTGCTGCATATTCTTTAATTACAAGTTGTTGATTCTTATTTTAAATAGAGATTTGGAGATTTTATGAATTGGAGAATCCTGACCTGTCGTCAGGACAGGTTGGAGTTTTATTATTCTTTCCTTCTCTTCAATTATTTATTACACTTCTCTATTTCTCTATTTCACTAATTCTTTAATTATTTATGCTTCTGCTTTTTCTGAATGGGATTCTTCTGTTTTTTTACCACTCTCTATTGTTTCCTCACAATTTCTTACTTTAGTTAAATAAGACAATGTGGGTTTAGTACCAACTTCTTCCAATATATAGTAATTACGTCCTTCTTCTTCTTGTTTTCTGAGCTTACTAACTGCACTGTCAGGATCATTCAAATCACCAAATATAATTGCGTTGGTAGGACATGCTTCTGCACAGGCAGTAATTATCTCACCATCAATCAGTTTGCGTTCTGCTTTTTTAGCTTCCAGCTTACCAGCCTGAATACGCTGAATACACATAGAACATTTTTCCATCACACCACGTGAACGTACTACTACATCCGGATTTAACACCATACGCCCTAATTCATCCTGTGTAGGATTAAATGTAAAATCAGAATTTCCGTTGTAGTTAAACCAATTGAAACGTCTTACTTTATAAGGACAGTTATTTGCACAGTAACGTGTACCTACACAACGGTTGTAAGTCATTATATTTAATCCGTCAGAGCTATGATTAGTAGCCAATACAGGACATACGTTCTCGCAGGGAGCATGATTACAATGCTGACATAACATTGGTTGGAATACCACTTTAGGATTTGCTGCCGAAGGATTTTCCATATCTAAGTACATATCTATTGCTCCAACTCCTTCTTCTTTTGCAATTTCCTTATTCATATCGCTGCTATAATAGCGGTCGATACGCAACCAGTGCATTTCACGGGTTTTCATTACCTGGTCTTTTCCTACAACAGCAACATTGTTTTCGGCAGTACAGCTAACCACACAGGCACCACAACCAAAACAGGAGTTTAAGTCGATAGTCATACCCCAGCGATGGCCTAATTTTTCGTGTTCATCCCACAAATCAATAGTAACTGCTTTTTTAGGCCCGGAATGAGTTACCAGCATTTCATCAGGATTACCTGATTTAGGATTCTTTTTATAATTCTCTAAATTGGTTTCTTTTACAATTTCACGGCCCATTAAGGTGTGATGCACCTGGGTTCCGGCTGTTTCTGTTGTTTTACCGGCACTTTCAACTTTAACATCAAATGCAGCATAGCTTAATGTTCCATTTACCAGTTGTGAAAAAGGAAATACGTTCTTACCAATTACTCCACCCGTTTGTGTGCTTAGTTTACCTGCTTTATCTCTGCCATAACCAACAGCAATACCAATTGTTCCAGGTGCCTGCCCCGGTTGAGGAATAACTGGTAATTCAACTGTTGTTCCATCAACGGTAACATTTACCACGCTTGCCTCCCTGTCCTGGCGCTCCATCAGGTAATATCCATTTTTCTTCATGTCAATTGGCGACATGGTCACATAATTATCCCAGGTTATTCTTGATATAGGATCCGGCAATTCCTGTAGCCATGGATTATTGGCCTGATTGCCATTTCCAATTCCGGTTTTTTCATACAATGCAAGCTCAAACTCCCCGCCTTCTAAAGCATTGATTTCACGTGCAGCCTGTTTTAAATTAACCGTTGAAGTTGTTTTTTCTTCTTCTTTTTTATCTTTTTCTGCGCCTTTTGCTACCTCAACTTTCGGCTTCTCCTCTTTTTCACCCGCAGGCATTTCTGTTCCTTTACCTACTTCAATAGCACCATCATGTAAAGAGTTGTTCCAGAACTCTGTAAAACTCATGTATTTACCTTGCATTGGAAATACACGCTCTGCCCATATTTTTTGTATGAAGGTATAATAATCGTTGCTGTTGCCAGCCCATTTTAATAGTGTGTCCTGTGCCTGACGTGTTCCTGAATTTTCTTCCGCAAACAATGGCCGGATAGTAGGTTGTGATAAACTATAATGGGCTTTTCTTGGATTAAAATCATTCCAGGATTCCAAATAGTGGTGGTCCGGACATATATAATTTGCCATAGAAGCTGTTTCATCAGCCCTGTCGGCAAATGAAATACGCAAACCTGCTTTATTATAAGCATCCGCAAATTTTAGCGCTGCCGGAGCTGTATAAACAGGATTTGTATTATAAGTGATAAGTGCATCTACTTTTCCTGCTGCCATGTCAGTAACTAAATCAGCAAAAGCTTTATCATTACTCTGATTTATATAGCTTGGACTTTCCATATCAATGGTTTTTCCATAACTACCAATCAATGTGTTGATTTCATTTATAATCAACTGCACATTTGTATCATTGGAACCACTTATTACCAATGATTTTCCTTTATTTGCAACAAGCTCTTTTGCAATTTTTGTAATAATTGCATTGTATGGCAACTCTGAAGAGGGTAATGTTGCCACTCCAACAATCTTAGCTATTTCATTATGCAGATTAACAACCACTTTTGCCTGTTCTGAAACTTTAACAGGAATGCGTTCATCTGCATTAGCTCCTGTCAATGACAAATTAGATTCAAAGTGATAATGTTTCGACATTTCAGCTTTTTCTTTGCTTACTTTCCTGTTCTTTGTATACCCTACAGAAAAATCTTCTATCCAGTTTGCAAGGAAATCGGCACCGATACTTACAACCACCTGTGCATTCTCAAAACGATAGGTAGGAATAATTCCCTGTCCGAATGTTTGAGCATTGGCATTGGTTATTGCAGCATAAGAAATAGCATCATAAGTTATATGTTTTGTAGTAGGATATTTGGCTATAAAAGCATCAATTACCGCTTTTGTTGAAGGACTGATAATAGTAGATGATAAAACACGAATAGCTCCGCCTTTTGCTGTAATTGCAGCCAATTTATCACCAATTTCAGAATCAACAGATGACCATGTTGCCGGATTGCCGTTTGCTAAAGGGCCTGTTAAACGGGATGAATCGTATAAAGAAAGAACCGATGCCTGTATACGGGCGTTGGTAGCCCCATTTGATACTTTTGACAGATTGTTCCCTGCAATTTTTATAGGACGGCCTTCTCTTGTTTTTACTAATATGGAAGCATAATCTCTTCCATCAAAATAAGTAGAGGCATACCAGTTTGCTTCACCCGGGGTAATTTCTTCAGGTTTTACTACATATGGTATTGCTTTGTTTACAGGAGCTTCACAGGCAGCCAGCGATGCGGCAGCAACACTAAATCCTAAAAATTTCAGAAAATCTCTCCGGTTAGTGCCATTGTTAACGGTAAGATTGCTGTCATTTAAAAATTCTTCTACAGGTATTTGTTCTGCAAACTCATTATTTACTTTTTGAACAAATTCAGGACTATTGTTAAGCTCCTCCAGTCCTTTCCAGTATTTTTTTGTTGCCATATTTTATATATAAATTCTAAACTTTAAAATTCTAAATTCTAAAACCGGTTTTCAATCCCTACATCCTATCTTTTTAGAATTTAGAGATTAAAATCCTGACCTGTCGTCAGGACAGGTTTAGGATTTTAATAATGACATTTACCACACTCTATACCACCCATTTTATCAACGGTGATAGGTTGTCCCTTATATTTTTCAGCAAGTTTTTTATGAAGACTTTCATAATATGGATTGTCCTTCATACCTGGAACTTCAGTTTTTCTGTGACAGTCAATACACCACCCCATAGTTAATGGACTAACCTGTTTTGCAGTAGTCATTTCTTTTATATCTCCATGGCAGTTTGCACAATCCTGTTTACCTACTTTTACATGCTGCTGATGAGAGAAATATACAAAATCCTGCAGGTTGTGAACTTTTACCCATTGAATAGGTTTTTGGGGCTTACTGTATTCCGCTTTATCAGGATCCCAACCGGCTGCTTCATATATCTTTGCTATTTCAGTAGTTCCGGTATTAGGGCCGCTTGAAATTCCTTTATGACAGTTCATGCAAATATTCACAGAAGGAATTCCTGCAGTCTTACTTTTTTCTACTCCCGAGTGACAGTACTGGCAGTTGATAGCATTATCGCCTGCATGCACTTTATGAGAGAAGGCAATTGGTTGTGTTGGATGATATTCTTCATATACGCCAATGGCTTTTAGCGCATACCAGCCTTCAGTAAGCAAAGTACCAAGTATAAAAAGTACAATTACGCCTGTTGTGGTTTTATGGTTCACTACCCACATTTTAAACTCTCTCCAGGGGCCTATAGCTTCTTCTCCGGGTAAACCCATTCTTTCATTTTGTATGTTTTTCAGTGAATGGGCTACACCACGTAAAACGCCAATGATAACAATCAAAAATGCAATAACACCAATCAGTATTGCCAGCGGATTAATACCTTTTTCTTCCGCTTTTTCTTCACCAGCCGCAGGGCTTTTTGCAGTAGTGGCTTCTTTGGGTTGGGGAGGGTTTTTGATATAAGTAACCAAAGCTGCAATTTCTTCGTCCGAAAGGTGGGTGAAAACACTCATTTCAGCACCATTGTTTTCTCCTACTATTTTTTTTGCATAAGCATCTCCGCTTTTTAGTACCTCTTTATTATTTTTAATCCATTTTGCAAGCCAGGCATCATCTGGTACACGCGTACCTATTCCTTCCAAACCAGGACCAGCCAGCTTATTTTTACCTAAACTGTGACATACCGCACAGTTTTGCTTGAAAAGTTTTTCAGCATCTGCCGCAAAAGCCGAATTAAAACTGATTATAAATAGAAAAAGGGAGGAAATAGCTGCCAGAAATCGTCTTTGTGGCTTATTCAAAATTGTATCCATATAGATTGATAATTATTAAATCTATGAAAAAAATCCCGCTTTTGAAGGGGTACTTTTTGTACTCGAGCGACAAAATTATAAGAAACATCCATTGACGATAAAAAAAATGTTAAAAAAATATAATTTATAATCATTCTTAATAAACTCTTTTTTGACCGTTTTTTTTGGCTTTCAAAAAGACTACTTAGTCAAATGAAACTTAATATTTGTCGAATTATCATTTTTGAGAAAAAAATTTAATCCCATTAAAAATTATATACCAAAAACTGTTTTTGAACCGTTTTATTGAATTAATTTTGCCACAGCAATAAAAACAAAATGAATCCGATAAGCAGAGCACTATTTTTTGTTATTTCATTTACTTTTATAAATCGCTATATCTATGCACAAACTGTATCTGATACGGGAAAGATAGAGATTATACAGGATCAAAAAATAAATGAATTAGTAGATAAACACATCGAAATTAATTCAAAGGCTCCCATAAAAGGCTACAGAATTAAAATTCATTTTGGTTCGGATAAAAACAAAGCAAAAGAGGTTAAAGGAAGTTTTATCGCCAAATTTCCTAATGTGCCGGCTTATGAGAAATATGACCAACCTAACTTTAATATTCGTGTAGGTGACTTCCGAACCAAATTAGAAGCTTATAAGTTTTTAAAAGAGATACAGCTTGATTTTCCTGCTGCTTTTATAGTTCAGGATGAAATTGAATTTCCTGGTAATAAACTTTCCGAATAATCTGCCGGTAAACTCACTTTTTTATATCCTAACTGATGTTACGCAAAGAAAAAGATTTAAAAATGATAGACTTTTATACTTGTAACGGACAAGAGAATTGATAAAGAGAGAAGGGGAACTTTCTCAAAAAGACAATAAAAGTGACTGCCTTAAATAATTCATAATCACTATCATTGTCATTTCGAATCCTGCTGAAGGCAGGAAGAGAAATCTTTGCAATTGATTGACAAGATTTCTCACTGCGTTCGAAATGACAGGTGGAAATATAGAAATATTCTGGATTAGATATAAATTTTGCGTAACATCATATCCTAATTTAAACACATCATATCTCAAGAATTGTACAAGCCTGCTCCGCAACCAGTTGCTCTGCTTTCCTTTTAGAAAGATGTTCTACAGTACTCACTACTTCATTCTCAACTATTAAGCGGATTATAAACGGTTTGTCTATGGAAC
This sequence comes from Bacteroidota bacterium, assembly GCA_023251835.1. Taxonomy (GTDB): domain Bacteria; phylum Bacteroidota; class Bacteroidia; order 2-12-FULL-35-15; family 2-12-FULL-35-15; genus 2-12-FULL-35-15. The sequence goes on from JAHEXZ010000033.1 coordinate 19,401, forward strand.
CGCTGCCATCCTGTACTACTTCAAACCGGTATTCCTTTTTTTCTTTCTGCACCCACTCAATAAATTTGCTTTTAAAATCTATTTCTTTGGTTTCAACTTCTTCCATATCAATATGAATATTGATGATACGTGTATGAATAAAATATTGGGCTGTTTTAAACCCTTTATCTAAGTATATGGCTCCAATTAATGCTTCATAAGCATCGCCATAAATAGAATTGGGCTGTGCTGTTTTAAAACGTTCATTATTCAGTTCAATAAATTTTTTTAAGCCTAACCGAACAGCTACCTGATTGTGCGAAGCCCTGCTTACCATACGTGAACGCATCTTGGTCAAAAAACCCTCATCTTTATATGGAAAACGTTTAAACAAATACTCTGCTGTTACAGTTCCAATAACTGAATCGCCAAGAAATTCAAGGCGCTCATTACTATCCCGAACCCCCTCTTTTATCAGTTGTGCAGCCGAGCTGTGACGGAATGCCAGTTTATATAAATCAATATTATCAGGATAAAATCCAAGAAGGTTATACAGCGAGTGGTATAATACTTTGTCGGATGAAAAGTAAATTTTTATATGTCTGAAACGGGAAAACAGAAAAATTTAAAATATGTTAGTGTTATGTTAAGAATAAACCTACCGCTTCACCATCTTTTTGGTTTCAACGGTGATGCCATCTATAACCAATGAATATAGTATATTACGAAGCAAATTTTTTTATAATGGTAATTATAGAGCAATTGAGAAATGTAAACGCAGCTTACAAATTACAGGAACAACCTAAGCCCAGCCATACAAAACCCAATGCCTCAGCTTAGCTCGTACATCGGTACATCAGCATATCAAGCGATGTATTTTTTTACAATAATAGAAGCATTGTGACCACCAAAGCCAAATGTATTGCTCAATGCAGCATTTACTATGCGTTTTTGTGCTTTATTAAATGTAAAGTTTAATCTGTTATCCAATGCAGGATCATCGTTAAAGTGGTTGATGGTTGGAGGGATTATATCATTTTGAACAGCCATAACGGAAGCAATGGCTTCAATAGCCCCGGCAGCACCTAATAAATGACCTGTCATTGATTTGGTAGAACTGATATTCAGCTTATATGCATGTTCTCCGAATACTTTAAGTATTGCTTTTGATTCTGCTACATCACCCAACGGAGTAGAAGTACCATGTACATTTACATAGTCAATTTTTTCAGGTGTCATTCCGGCATCTTTCAATGCATTTTTCATTACATTTAATGCACCAAGTCCTTCGGGATGAGGGGCTGTAATATGGTTAGCATCAGCAGTAGCTCCTCCACCGGCAACTTCGGCATATATTTTAGCACCACGTTTTAAAGCATGGTCCAGATCTTCAAGAATTAAACATCCTCCTCCTTCGCCAAGCACAAAACCATCACGGTTTATATCAAACGGACGGGATGCTGTTTCAGGAGAATCATTTCTTGTAGATAAAGCATGCATTGCATTAAAACCGCCAACACCAGCCTCATATACCGTAGCTTCAGAACCACCGGTTACAATAATATCAGCCTTACCTAATTTAATGTACATAGCCGCTTCAATAATAGCATTTGTTGAAGAAGCACAGGCTGACACAGTGGTGAAGTTTGGACCACGCATACCAAACATAATAGATATATGCCCGGAACAAATGTCGGCAATCATTTTAGGGATAAAGAAGGGATTAAAGCGGGGTGTACCATCACCTTTAGAAAAGCCAAAACATTCTTCCTGAAACGTTTGCAACCCTCCGATTCCTGTACCCCAGATAACACCAGCCCTGTCGGGATCAAAAGTTCCCTCTTTGTCTAACCCGGCATCACGCACCGCCTGTATGGCGGAACATATACCATATTGAGAAAAGGGATCCATTTTCCGGGCTTCTTTACGCTCTAAGTAATCTTCCACATTAAATCCCTTTACTTCACAGGCAAAACGCGTTTTAAATTTTGATGCATCAAAACGAGTAATAGGTGCAGCACCGCTCACACCGGCAATAAGATTATTCCAATAATCTGTAACATTATTGCCTAATGGTGTTATTGCACCCAGCCCTGTAACTACTACTCGTTTTAATTCCATAAAATTATCTGAAATAGCCATATACATTAGTATACACCAAAAATGAATATGGCGTATTCCGTCTGGCCTTAAAAATTAATTATATACAGACGAAAATTACTTTGCGTTCGCTTCAATATAAGCAACGGCATCACCAACGGTAGAGATTTTCTCGGCTTGATCGTCAGGAATGGCAATGTTAAATTCTTTTTCAAACTCCATGATTAATTCTACAGTATCTAATGAATCTGCTCCTAAATCATTTGTAAAGCTCGCTGTAGGGGTTACTTCTTTTTCGTCTACACCTAATTTATCAACGATAATAGCTTTTACTTTTGTTGCAATTTCTGACATTTTTAAACTATTTTTAAGGGTTAATTCGAGTGCAAAGATAGAGTTATGTGTATAATATCAAAAAAAAATAATCCCAAAATTGGTAAACCCACTTATTTTTTCATTTTATTGGTTCATTATCAAAAAGTTACTTGTTTTATGGTGCATTTAAAAATAACTTAAAACAATTCATATTATACTGAATCTTACCGGGTTTGCGATAGCACCCGCGAACATTCGGGGTAGAATCAGTAATACTGAGCGAATGATTTTGCAATGGTTAGTGAGCTTGTCGAACTATTGCAAACGGTTCGGCTGAGCTCACCGAAGTCTCATTGAGCCGAAGTATAACTAAAGAAACTGACTAAAGATTCTGTAGATTTGCCAAATAAATTAAAAGTACAACAGCAGATGAAAAACATCGCGATTTTTGCTTCCGGAGAAGGTACAAATGCTCAAAATATCATTAATTATTTTAAAAGGTCAGACATAGCAACTGTAAAGTTGATTATTTCAAATAATCCTAAAGCCAATGTGCTGAAGCGTGCTCAAGAATCCGGAATAGATACCCTTGTTGTTGACCGTAATACACTTTATGAAAGTGAAGAATTACTCCGAATTTTAAAAAAAGCGACAATTGATTTTATAGTGCTTGCCGGATTTTTATGGAAGATACCAAAAAATCTGATTCAGGCTTTCCCTGACAAAATCATCAATATCCATCCTTCCTTACTACCCAAATTCGGGGGCAAAGGAATGTATGGTATACATATTCATAAGGCCGTAATTGATGCCAAAGAAAAACAAAGCGGTATAAGTATTCATTTTGTGAATGAAAATTATGATGAGGGTCAACTTATCTCACAGCATAATTGTACGATAGACCCTGCAGATACTCCTGAAACAGTAGCATACAAGATTCATCAGTTGGAAAGGGAGTTTTTTCCTAAAGTGATTCATAAATTGCTGCTCACTACTGCCTGATTAAAAGTTGTGAATAACTAAATCGTATCCCTAATTACCATCAGGTCTTTTCTCTTTGTAATTTGGCCTTCTCATGAAGTAAGGCGAATGCTCAAAAGATACTTTGATAAAACATTAATTGAAGCCGGTTGTGATGAAGCCGGAAGAGGCTGCCTGGCTGGACCGGTTTTTGCTGCGGCAGTTATACTTCCGAAACAATTCAAAAATGCAGATATTAACGACTCCAAAAAGTTAAATGGTAAACAGCGTAAAGAACTTCGTACCCTTATTGAAGAAAAAGCTGTTGCCTGGGCAGTTGCACACGTGTGTGTAGAAGAAATTGATAAAATAAATATTTTAAATGCCTCCTTCCTGGCTATGCACAGGGCCATAGATCAGCTAAAAGTTACTCCACAAAGTTTACTGATAGATGGAAACAGATTTAAACAACATAATACTATACCTCATACCTGTATTATAGAAGGCGATGGAAAATATATGAGCATTGCAGCTGCCTCCATATTGGCAAAAACTTACCGTGATGAATACATGAATCAATTACACGAGCAATTTCCTTTATACGACTGGTCAAATAATAAAGCATACGGTACACCGGCTCACCTTGAAGCCATCAGAAAATACGGAATTACCATTCATCATCGAAAAAGCTTTCGGCTGGATTATAGTGAAGATATAGACAAATAAACCCTATTTTGTTCCTGAAAGTGCCAGAATATGATCAAATTCATAGGGTTTTACTGCTGATACAGACAAACGACTTAGTTTAATAAGCTGCATCTCCGATAGTTTTTTATCCCCTTTTATTTCGGCCAATGTTATTGGGCGTTTCAAAGTTTTAAACGGAGCAATTTCTACCACACTCCAGGCAGTATCATCAGTAGTTGGGTCCTGGTAAGCTTCCTTAACAACTTTAGCAATACCCACAATAGCAAGCCCTTCATTACTATGATAAAAAAATACCAGGTCGCCTTTTTTCATTGCACGCATATTGTTACGTGCCGCATAATTGCGAACACCATCCCATACTGCCTTTTTATCTTTTACAAGGTGCTCCCAATTGTATTTATAGGGTTCAGATTTTACTAACCAGTAGTTCATTGCTACAAAATGTGTAAGATTTATAATTACACTAATTACCTATTTTGTCTGCATCAACTGTTTGGAATACATCTTCTCACGAAGGGCTTTTATTGCCGGGTCGCTGATGTATTCATCGTAAGTCATACGTTTATCAATAATACCGGTTGGAGTAAGCTCAATAATACGGTTAGCAACCGTTTGCACAAACTCATGGTCATGTGATGTAAACAATGCTATGTGTTTCCAATCCTTTAATGCATTGTTAAATGCAGTGATGGACTCCAGGTCTAAATGATTAGTAGGTTCATCTAATATCAGACAATTGGCATTGGTTAACATCATACGCGAAACCATACAGCGAACTTTTTCACCCCCTGAAAGCACATTGGATTTTTTCAATGTTTCTTCGCCTGAAAACAACATCTTACCCAAAAATCCACGAATATAGGTTTCGTCTTTTTCTTTTGAGAACTGACGCAGCCAGTCAATCAGGTTAAGATCCTGAGTAAAATAAGCTAAATTTTCATTTGGCAAATATGATTTGGTAATGGTGCTACCCCAGTTATAACTGCCCGAATCAGGTTTTGCTTCATCCGTCAATAGTTGAAAAAATAAAGTAACAGCAATGTGTTCCTGCGAAAGAAAGGCTACTTTATCTCCTTTTATCAATGTGAAACTAATATCTGTAAAATAAGGAGAGCCATCAGGAGAATGTTTTGAAAGATGTTCAACATTCAATATCTGATCGCCACAATCGCGGTCTGCTTTAAAAATAATACCGGGATATTTTCTTGTACTTGGTTTAATTTCATCAATTACAAGCTTTTCTAATAGTTTTTTACGGCTGGTAGCCTGCTTTGATTTGGAAGCATTGGCACTAAAACGTTCAATAAATTCCTGCAACTCCTTGCGTTTGTCTTCAACCTTTTTATTCTGGTCGGAACGCTGACGTAAAGCCAACTGGCTGGATTCGTACCAAAAAGTATAGTTTCCTGTATACAGGGATATTTTATTAAAATCAATATCCGCAACATGTGTACATACAGCATCCAGAAAATGGCGGTCATGAGAAACAACAATAACCGTATTTTCATAGTTTGCCAGAAAATTTTCCAACCATGAAATTGTCTCCACATCCAAGTCATTGGTAGGCTCATCCAGCAGTAAAATATCAGGATTTCCTAACAACGCCTGTGTCAATAATACTTTCACTTTTTCTTTACCACTGAGTTCTTTCATCAGCTTGTAATGTGTATCTTCCTTCACCCCCAAATCACTCAATAAGTTGGCTGCATCGCTCTCAAAATTCCAACCATTCATCTCCGCAAATAAATTTTCCAGTTCAGCAGCTTTAACACCATCAGCGTCACTAAAATCGGGTTTTGCATAAATAGCATCTTTTTGCTGCATAATGTCCCATAGCTTTTTGTTACCCATCATTACCGTTTGTAATACAGGCAGTTCATCAAACGCAAAGTGATTCTGGCTCAATACGCTTAAACGTTCTCCCGGAGTAATGGAAACCTGACCTGTTGTAGGTTCTATTTCACCTGAAAGTATTTTCAGAAAAGTGGATTTACCTGCACCATTAGCGCCAATAACTCCATAGCAATTACCAGGAATAAATTTGATATTTACTTCATCAAACAACACACGCTTGCCATAGCGCAATGAAAGATTAGATACTGAAATCATTAACTTAAATAATGTATAATGTCTAAAACTATGAATTATTAGGCTTAATCAGGGCACAAAGGTAATCAATTTTGGCCAATTAAGGCAATCGGTGTAAATTAAAATCATTGAGCAAATAGGAATTGGATTTTTCTGAATAGCCTCTTTGTAAAATTCTATGTACATCCTTTTCATTCATAAGCTCATTGTTCGTAACAATGCCCTGATAGGTATAAGCACTGCCCGAAAATACATCTGCCTGTTTATCTATAACATAAGTAAAGAGATTGAACAAAAAACTAAAGAGTTTGACATGGCAATCACTCAATCAAAGAAATTGCATACGATTTGGGCTTTGAAGAACCTGCCAACTTCATAAAATATTTTAAATACAGACCACACAAACGCCACTTGAATTTAGGGAACTGCACTTGAAAAAAGCATAAGCATAAAAGTATCATACAAAAGCAGTTTTTTACCTTTTAGGCCCTACATTGTTACTATAATTTTGTCTCATTAGTTTAACTAAATTGATATTTAAAAATATGAGCAAAAGAGTTATCGAAATTACCTATTTCAAGCCGAAAGCAGAAGTTTCTCAAAAAACTTTTGAGGCGAGAAATATTCGGGTTGGTGTTGAGTATGCATCCAAACAAGATGGTTTTATTAGCCGTGAAACAGGTGTTGATGCAGACGGAACCTGGGTTATAGTTGTGGCTTGGGAAAATATGGAAAGCTCTCGGGCTTCAATGACAAAATTCGGAACCGACCTTTCAGTAGCTGATTTTAATGAAATGATAGAGCCAAGTTCTTTCAGGATGTCAGTTTTTACTTCAAAAGCACTGATTCAAAAGTAATTTTTTTTTCAATCAATTTAAAAATGGAAAAACATAAAATTCCTTTGTGGATTAATTTACTACAAGGTCTTTTGACGCTAATATTATTGTGGCGATGCATACAAAATTGTCAATGATGGCTATAGCAATGCCTGCCACGGTTATATGGATTTACAAAAACTGAATTTCTTTTAAATCAAACTCCTGCAGTTGTCCCATTCTTAACTCCACTTGTAATTTTCCAATGGCGGAAATGCCAATTATTTTTCCTTCAAAAACCTGATCGGCAGACTTATAAGAATGCCACTCCTTTAATTTGTATAAACGCTGTAGATAAGCAACATTCAGGTATTCTGATTTATTGGATTTTAATTGTAAATACCTTGCTTCAATAAACGCACATAATCTCTTTAATACATATACGAGTTCAAATTCTTTCCCGGTAAGCAAAGTAAGAGAAGTAGCATTTAAATTATCCCCAAATGTTTTTTGATTAACATTTATTCCGATTCCAATAATTGAGTGTTGTATATTTTTTTCCCGTAAGGTATTTTCGATTAATATTCCTGCTATTTTTTGAGTTCCGATATAAACATCATTCGGCCATTTTATCTTAATTTCCTGCATTTTGTCGGAACCTTTCAAAAGCTCTGCCATTACGTCAGCAACAGCTAAAGAAGTTATTTTATTGAGAATAAACTGCTGTTCAGCTTGTAGGAATGATGGATAGAATATAAAGCTGAAAGCCCCATTTTTATTGGGTTCACTCTCCCATTTATTACCACGCTGACCTCTTCCGTTCTGCTGTTCAAAAGAATAGATAACCGTGCCTTCCGGTGGTTTGGTATTACGAAGTAATTCACTGGCATAACTGTTGGTAGAGTCTATTACCTTTACATTGATACTGTTTTGCCCGACAAATAATGTTTTCATAAGATAGAATGCAAAGATTTGATTATTTTTGTGCAAAACGGTTCTGTAAAGAACTAAAATAGATAATTTTAAATTAATGACCGAAAAGAAAACAATTTCCGCTTCCATAACTCCCATGATTGCAGGAGGAAAAACAAAGAAAACTGCTGTAAAAAAGGCAATAAAGTCAACCCGTCAGCCAGGTGTAAAATTAGCAGCAAAAAAGACTACTAAAAAAGAGAAACCAGAGAAAAAGCAAACAAACAAAGCTCAACGTGATAAAGCTGTTATAGTAAAAAAAGCAAAATCCCCTGTAAAAAATCCGGCCCAACCGCTTATAGATGCTATTGTTGAAGGAATTTTAGAAGTTAAAGGTAAAAATATATCTATTCTTGATTTAAGAAGTATTCATAACAGAGTATGCGAGTATTATATTATTTGTCAGGCCGACTCCACAACACAGGTAAATGCCATTTCAGGATCAGTTGAGGAAATAGTAAGAAAACGCATAGGCGAAAAACCCTACCACTCAGAAGGTTTTCAAAATGCAGAATGGATATTGATTGATTATGTTACAGTGGTGGTACATGTATTTCAATCGCACATCCGTGAATTTTATAATCTGGAAGCATTGTGGGCTGATGCAGAAATAAGCAAAATTGCGTCTGAGTAAAATTTTAGTTAAAGAAAGAGTAAGAAAGTAAAAAAATGAGCGAACAACAAGAAAATAAACCGGAAGAAAAAGGTTCTTCCTTAAAGAATAAGTTTCCTAAAAAACCCATATTACCTAAGAATCCATTCAGCTTTTACTGGATATATGGAATTATTGCTGTGGCATTAATTGCTATTCAATTGCTGAATTTCAATAGTTCTGTAAAAGAAGTTAAATCATCCGATTTTTTTGAGAATATGCTGAAACGGCATCATGTTTCACGCATTGTGGTAATACCCAACCAGCAAATTGCTGAAATTTATATCAACAGAAGCAGTTTAATGCTTCCGCAATACGTAAAAGAGGGTTTAGACAAGCATCCCAGCGGGCCTCATTACAAAATGAAAATTTTATCCGTGGAAAGCTTTAAATCGGATTTGAATGAGGCTCAGAAAGATTTTTTGGCCGAAGAGAAGGTATATCCTGAAAGTGAACAACGAAGCGACTGGACAGATATTTTAGGATGGATTCTGCCCATAGCATTCATCATTATTATGTGGATAGTAGTAATGCGCAGAATGGGTGGTGCCGCAGGTGGCGGACAAATTTTCAACATCGGAAAGTCAAAAGCAACGTTGTTTGATAAGGACTCCAATGTAAATATAACATTTAATGATGTTGCGGGATTAGAAGGAGCAAAAATTGAGATAAAAGAAATTGTTGATTTTTTGAAAAACCCAACAAAATATACTGCTTTAGGGGCAAAAATACCTAAGGGTGCATTGTTAGTAGGGCCTCCGGGTACAGGTAAAACATTGTTGGCTAAGGCTGTTGCCGGTGAAGCAAAAGTACCTTTTTTCTCCCTTTCTGGCTCTGATTTTGTAGAAATGTTTGTTGGAGTGGGTGCATCACGTGTACGCGATTTATTCCGCCAGGCAAAAGAAAAATCACCTTGTATTATTTTTATTGATGAGATTGATGCTATAGGACGTGCCCGTGGCAAAAATCCTGCACAAGGGGCAAATGATGAACGTGAAAATACACTGAATCAATTGTTGACTGAAATGGATGGTTTTGGTACCAACAGTGGTGTAATTATCCTTGCAGCCACCAATCGCGCTGATATACTTGACAGAGCGTTGATGCGTGCCGGACGTTTTGACCGACAGATTTATGTAGATATGCCGGATTTAAATGAACGTAAAGATATTTTCAAAGTCCATCTGAAACCATTGAGAATTGATACTTCAGTGGATATTAATTTCCTGGCAAAACAAACACCCGGTTTTTCTGGGGCGGACATTGCCAATATTTGTAATGAAGCGGCTTTGATTGCAGCACGCCAGGACAAAAAAGTGATTGAAAAACAAGACTTCCTGGATGCTGTTGATCGTATCATCGGAGGCCTGGAAAAGAAAAATAAAATTATTTCAGCTCACGAAAAAAATGTGATTGCATATCATGAATCCGGGCATGCTGCTGTTAGCTGGCTGCTGGAACATGCATCTCCGCTTGTAAAAGTAACCATTGTACCTCGTGGCCGTTCATTGGGTGCTGCATGGTATCTGCCCGAAGAGCGCCAGATTACAACTACAGAGCAACTGATGGATGAGATGTGTGCTGCACTTGGTGGACGTGCTGCCGAAGAAGTTATATTTGGTAAAATTTCCACCGGTGCTTTAAGTGATCTTGAAAAAGTTACCAAACAGGCTTATGCCATGATAAGCATATATGGTTTAAATGATAAAATAGGCAACTTAAGCTATTATGATTCTACCGGTGCCAATGAATATGGTTTCACCAAGCCATATAGCGAAAAAACTGCGCAAACCATTGATGAAGAAGTAAGCAAATTAGTAGAATTGGCTTACCAACGCGCCAAACATATACTTACTAAAAATAAACATCTGCTAAAACAACTGGCAGAAAAGTTGCTTGAAAAAGAAGTTATTTTTAAAGAAGATTTAGAAAATATATTCGGACAACGGCCTTTTGATAAAGAAGAGCAGCCTTTATTAAAAACAGGTAGCAATGGTGAAGCAGGCCATAATGAAGTTATACCTACAGTCACAGCAGAAAATGTAACTTCAGATAAAGAAATATATAGTTCTGATTCAAAAACAGAAGGCAAAAAGAGTAAGGATACGGATACAGGGAAGGAACCTGAAAAGCCTTTAAACACGCTATTTTAAATCATGCGCGACAGCACCACTTCAAGAGAAAAAGTATTAAAAAAAATAAGAGCTGCCCTGATTCAAAAATCACCCCGTGAAACGGGCGATGTAGATAAAGAATCAGAAATATTTGTATCATCTGAAGAACCGCTTGAAATACAGTTTGCACAAAACTTTTCGGCTCTTAACGGCAAATTTATTTTTTGTGAAAATGAAAAAGAATTTATTGAAAATTTTGATTTCATAGCTAAAGACCATGGTTGGAAAAACATTTTTTGTTTAGAACCAGCCATTAAAGATTTGCTCAAAAAAGGAAATATTCAATTTTCAGATAAAGAAAGCGATTTTGCCGCTACAGATATTGGATTAACGTTTTGTGAATGTCTTATTGCACGTACGGGGAGTATTGTTGTTACTTCCAAACAAGCTTCGGGCAGAAGATTGCCTGCTTATGCCAATTACCATATTGTTGTAGCTTATACTTCCCAGTTAGTATATCATATCAAAGATGCGTTAAAATTTGTGCGGGATAAATACGGCAATCAGTTGCCTTCTATGATTTCAACCATTACAGGGCCAAGCCGTACTTCAGATATTGAGAAAACATTGGTACAGGGTGCCCATGGCCCTAAAGAAATATTTGTATTCCTGATTGATGATATTCCTGTGATGGAATAATTTACTATTCATCCCCTGCTCACGAGTTTATTGTATATTTGAAAACATTTATTTTAATCCTGTTGGGTAAAATTGTTTCGATATTAAATAAAAATTAGTCAGTGAACAACTTCATTAAACGAACCCTAACCGCAGCAGTATTTGTAACTGTACTTTTAGGCTGTACCTTCTGGAATCAATATTCATTTACCATATTGTTTCTTATTATTACGATTCTGGGTGTTTGGGAATTTTATGGTTTGGCTGAAAAGGCTGATAATCAACCTCATAAATTACTTGGTACTGCCGCAGGAGCATTGCTATTTATTAGCAACGCATTTGTGGCAATGGACTTTTACGAGCCACGCCTACTACTAATTAACATCCCCGTTATTTTTTTAATTTTCATCCTTGAACTATATACCAAGGCCTTGAATCCTTTTAAAAATATAGCGTTTACATTACTTGGAATAATTTATATAGCCCTTCCTTTTTCATTGTTAAACTATATTACCAGCTATAATGATACCTATAGTTATGAAGTAGTGTTCGGTTTTTTATTTATTCTATGGAGTAATGATACAGGAGCCTATCTTACAGGGTCAGTAATAGGTAAACATAAACTTTTTCCCCGTGTATCACCTGGCAAATCATGGGAAGGTAGTGCCGGAGGAGCTCTTTTCAGCTATGTTGTTGCTTTTGTTATTTCAAGATGGTATACAAGCATCACTACAATGGACTGGATGGTAATTGCCACTATTCTGATAGTAATTGGTACATTGGGTGATTTAGTTGAATCACTTTTCAAACGCAGCATTGGTGTTAAAGATTCTGGTAATATATTACCAGGGCATGGCGGGATTCTTGATCGTTTCGACAGTCTTATTATGGCTGTGCCTTTTGTATTTAGTTATTTATACCTTGTAAAAACAATTTAAAGACAAGCATAAGCTATCGCCTTTTTTTTAACACTTACCAACATGATTTTATTAGTAAAAATCTACCGCGAAGATCGCCCTTTCTTTTTTACAGGAATATGATAACCAATCATCAGTTCCCCAGAACCTAATGAAGTAGAACGGATTGCTGAAAGAGCCACATCATAGCTGTAGCTTATAACTATATTTCTATGTTGAATACCTAACATGGTTACCAAAGCATCTTTATGGCGGTAGGACATTCCAAACCAAATCATCCGTTTGTATTCCAGTCTTGCTCCTGCATCTATCTGAACCGGAGTTATTGCTGTGGCCTGTAATAATACAGATGGTTTCAAATCAAACAATTCATTGATTCCGATTGTATAAAAAGCCATTAAATTATAATGAGCTATATGTTGATTTATGCTTAATTCATTTCTGTTTATTTTTTTAAGTCTGCTTTGCATTAGCTGATTCACAGCTATACCTATTTTTAATTGTTTTTTATACTGGTATAACATACCAAATGAGACATCCGGTATGAAACCAGTTTGTTTACCTGTCTGTAAGGCGATATCGTTATTATCTAAAGCATTTATTTGATTGGAGTTAAAACAATACTGATTTAGCTGTGCGCTAATACCAAATGCCAGACTGGATTTTCTATTAAATAAAATCCGATAAGCATAATTTATTAAAACTCCCATTTGAGAAAAAGCACCCCCTGTAGCATCTTTAAACACCATCCCTCCTAATCCCATTGTTTTTCTTATGACTGTGTGCCCTCCAAGAGTGATAGTTTCCGGGCTTCCATTAAATCCCATCCATTGTTTACGATATGATAACTGTATAGGACTTACCCCTGCTGCACCTGTAAATGCGGGGTTAATGACATAATCATTCCATATATACTGGCTATAAAGCGGTAATTGCTGGGCTTTTGAATTCTTTATTCCAAACTGAAAAACAATAACAACTAAAAACAGTAGCTTCCTCTTCATTTCCTATTACTGAATTCTTCTTATTTCAAAACGCGTTTCATTATTATCACCTACACTACCAAAAGGACGTACCACATCCCCTGCCTGAAGATATACTGTTGCACTCACTGTTTGATAAGATGTTGATGATGTGGCATCAGAAATATAACACAAACGATTCAATGAATTCATTCCTGGGTCTGAACTCGAATTTTTCATAATACCCCAGGAGTAAGTAGAACTCGATATCAATTTTATTTGAAGCGACACATAATAGATACCACTTGCAGTAATGCTTATTGTAGCACCCTCAGTTGGTGAATCAGTATATGTCATCGTTGTTGTTCCAGATAACACAGTGGTAAATCTCGGAACCGTAGTATTTGTTGAACCATACACAGTATTAGTAACAAGCACTACTTCATCCTGAGGAGCAGCAGTTGGAGGAATAGTAAGCGTTTGCCAACTGGCTACCCCGGATGCATCCGAAGTCAATATTTTACCAGAAGCCTGGTTACCATCTACCATTTTAATTGAACCTACAACATGAAGTTTGGCATTAGGAGCAGTGGTACCAATACCAACATTTCCATTATTCATAATTCTCATACGCTCTGTAAGTGTGGCGGAACCATCCGGAGTGTTAGAAAAAATAATATCTGTTGGCAGGTCGCCTGCACTTCCACTCGCTCCTCGTATAACCGATAATTGTGCCTGAGGTGTTGCCTGGTAATTATCTCCAAAATTTAAATATGTCAAAACTGTTCCATTTGTACTATTGGAAGTAGTCTGCCGTAAAGAAACTGTCGCAGGATTACCAGAGCCGGACGTTGTATTTCTGACTTCCAGGTCGGTTCCTAAACCCGAAGAAGGCGATGATTCTGAAGAGATAACGGTTCTTCCTTGTAAAAAAGCAGCCCAGGTATTAGTATTGGTGGCATAAGTTGAATTTGTACCATTGATTCCATAAAGACCATAACTTTTACCGCTACCCGTTCTATATCCCATATATCCTGAAACAATATTGGTAGAAGATAATACAGAGCCAATTCCTTTAAAAGAGGATGATGTGGAAGAACTGCTATTAGTAACCAAAATACCATCATAAAAGGCACTTGATGCAGATATATTTATTCCGGTACCACTAGCCCCACCAGAAAATGCTATAGAAATAGCATTAGGAATAGTAGCACTTGTTTGTAAATTAAGTAAATTGGAACTGCCAGGGTTAGAAACACCAATACCAACACTAACTCCATTCCCCAAAACAAGACTGTTGCTGCTTGTTACAGAAGCATTAGCTCCAATAGCTGTTGCATTTGTTAAAGCTGCAGAGCCATTAGCCATATAACCAATATATGTATTGCTGCTACCGGTAGTATTAGCATTGCCAGCCAAATATCCTATAAATGTATTTTGCAATGTTGGATCTATCCTGCCGGAAAGTTGATTATTTACACGGATATTAAGAGGCATATTATCTATTGTGCCAATAAAATGAGTTCCATCTATAGTACCTGTATTTCCCGTTAACTTCCAATGTGTGTTTAGATCTTCACCTGTTGCCCCGGTTACCCCAATAGCACCAGTTGCACCCGGACTTCCTGTATCACCTGTACCCCCCGTTGAACCTATGCTTCCTGTATTACCTATTGAACCGGCATCTCCGGTTGCACCAATAGCACCTGTTGTACCTGTGCTACCTGTATCTCCTGTAGAACCGGTATTTCCAGCGTCACCAGTTATCCCTGTTGAACCTATACTTCCTGTATTCCCCACTGAACCAGTATCTCCGGTTGCACCGATTGTTCCAGTATTACCAGTGCTACCTACACTACCATCATTTCCTGTAGCACCAACAGCACCGGTAGCACCCATAAAACCCATTGCACCTATTGAACCTGTATTACCAGTACTACCTATGCTACCATCATTTCCTGTAGCACCAACAGCACCAGTCGAACCCATAATACCTGTTGCACCGATAGCACCTGTTGTACCTGTTCTACCTGTATCACCTATTTCGCCTGTATCGCCTGTTGCACCAATAGAACCGGAACTACCTATGCTGCCGGTATTGCCAGTAGCGCCAACAGAACCGGTTGAGCCGAATACACCTGTTGAACCTGTATTGCCGACACTTCCTGTTGCACCTGTATTTCCATTATCTCCGGTAATACCTGTTGAACCGATACTTCCTGTATCACCTATTTCGCCTGTATCGCCTGTTGCACCAATAAAACCGGGACTACCTATGCTGCCGGTATTGCCAGTAGCGCCAACAGAACCGGTTGAGCCGAATACACCTGTTGAACCTGTATTGCCGACACTTCCTGTTGCACCTGTATTTCCATTATCTCCGGCAATACCTGTTGAGCCTATATTTCCTGTGTTGCCTGTGCTGCCTATATTACCCGTACTACCGGTACTACCAACAGAACCTGTTGAACCTGATATACCTGTAACTCCTATTATACCAGTATTACCGGCACTACCCATAATGCCATTTTCACCTGTAGGGCCAATTGACCCTGTGGAACCGGAAACACCTGTTACACCTATTGGGCCTGTACTGCCTGTAATACCTGTAATACCTGTGACACCATCATCACCAATAGGACCAATAGGACCAGTTGAACCGGAAGCACCTGTTGCGCCTATTAATCCGGTATTGCCTATACTCCCATTTTCACCTGTAGTACCAATGGAGCCAGAAACGCCCGTAGCGCCTATTAAGCCTGTATTTCCTGTGCTACCAATACTACCAGCATTACCAGTTGGGCCAATAGCACCAGTAGAACCTGAAGTACCTGTTACGCCTATTACACCAGCACTACCCATATTACCGGCATTACCAGTAGGGCCAATAACACCAGCAGAACCTGAAACACCTGTCATCCCTATTAAACCAGTGCTACCGGTGCTACCCACATTACCACTATTCCCTGTAGAACCAATAGAACCAGTTGCACCAGAAGCACCTGTCATACCTTTTATTCCTGTATTTCCAGTATTACCCATAATGCCATTATTGCCAGTTGTACCAATGGATCCAGTATTTCCGGTTGCCCCTAACTGTCCTGCAATTGAGTTTCCTGAAGTTTCAGCATATAATGCATACGGGACAGAAATCAGTTCGCTAGTACCAGCTGTAATGTATTCTGTACCTCCATTGATATCCATTTCTACTTCAAGATAAAATGGTCCGTTGCCCCAGGTTATGGTATTAAATGTTCCAATAACAGGGTTTCCCCTTCCAACCTGTAAAGTATATAAACCAAAAGAATTGGTAGTAATGCTATGGCTTTCCTGATATACAATACTTCCACTTGTTGTTAGATGATGAATGCTTAACCGTATTGTAGTGGATTGGTTCAGTAATACCTCACCAGAAAGATTACGAACAATACCCTGGTAGTTGATAGCTTGTGGAGCCTGTGCAGCAAGCTGAATAGCCCATAAACCAAATAAGAGAAGAGTAGCTGTTTTTCTCACAAATTCAACGCTTAATAGTTATTGTTCCTGTATATTCTTTTTTAGCTTTTTTTTCAAGGCTAATTACGTAATAGTAGTCAGCAGTTGGCAAACCATTACCATTAAGGGCACCATCCCAGGGTTGAGCATAGCCAACACTGCTAAATAATTGTTGTCCCCAGCGGTTAAAGACCTTTACCACACAATTCGGATAATTCTTCAAATAGGGTATTTCCCATATATCATTAACTCCATCACCATTTGGGGTAATTCCATTGGGAATAAAGAAATCCTCTTCCGGAAATTCAGCTTTTTTATTGGGTTGTTGAAAGCCCTGAGTTAAAAAATAGTTACCAAAATTATATGTTTCTACCATACTTATTTCACCAATAGTATAGGCATTAGAAAACTCTAAGGCATTTGCAAATCCACCTCCCGCAGCAATTACGGAAGGAGTGATTAACTGACCATAACTTTTTAGGTATGTAATAAATAAAAATACAAACAAATATAATCTCTTCATCTTTATTTATTGGTGGGCAAATTTAATCAATTAGTCAACCGATTACATACACTTATTTAAAATTTAATAAAATTATAATGTTATTATATTCTTAATGTATAAAATGAATAGAACTTCTCATTATTGAGAAAAAAAATACCCTCTTAAAGTTTTTAAGAGGGTAAGTTGTCCGACCAGGTTTCGAACCTGGACTCTTCTGAACCAAAATCAGACGTGTTGCCAGTTACACCATCGGACAATCGCAATCTTTTATTTGATTGGGCTGCAAAATTAATAAAATATATTTCTAAGCACAACAGAAATCTTCTATTTTTTTAACGATCACTATTCAATTTATTTTCTAACTTCGCAAACATTCTGAAAAAAAATCATTTATTATATATATAAATGAAAATCAAAAACCTATATGAATAACCTTTCTAATTATCAGCGCTTTAACAATATTATCGGGTGGATTATTTTTTTAATTTCCTCCTTTGTATACCTGAGCACTATTGAATCTACCGCTTCTTTCTGGGATTGCGGTGAGTACATTGCCTGTGCCTACAAATTAGAAGTGGGACACCCTCCGGGAGCACCAATTTTCCTGTTATTAGGACGTTTTTTTAGTCTTTTTGCCTTTGGTGATGTAAGCAAAGTAGGTATGATGATCAATGCATTGTCGGGCTTGTGCAGCTCTTTCAGCATCCTGTTTTTATTCTGGTCGATTACTGCCTTGGGGCGAAAGCTGGTTGAAAAAAACGGGGAGTTTACAAGCGGTAAAATGTACTCTATTTTAGGAGCAGGAGCAATTGGTGCATTGGCGTACACATTCACAGACTCATTCTGGTTTTCGGCTGTTGAGGGTGAGGTATATGCAATGTCTAGCTTTTTTACAGCCATTGTTTTTTGGGCCATTTTAAGATGGGAACGTGAAGTAGATGAAAATCCGCATGCTGACCGTTGGATCATATTAATAGCCTACCTTGTTGGCTTATCTATTGGCGTACACTTATTAAATTTACTGGTTATCCCGGCCATCGTATTTATTTATTACTTTAAAAAATATGAAGAAATTACCCGCAAAGGAATCATATATACTGGTATTTTATCTATAGTTATTTTAGGTGGGATTCAGGCCGGCATTATTCCTATGGTAGTGAAACTTGCAGCAAAAATAGAATTGTTTGCAGTAAACAGTTTAGGAATGCCATTCAATAGCGGTACCATTATTTATGGGGTTTTACTAATTGGCGGGATTATATTTGGGTTACGCTATACCATACGAAAATCAAAACCTGTTTTAAATACTATAATTCTGTGTTTCACTGTGATATTGATTGGTTATTCGTCCTTTTTTGTGTTAGTAATTCGCTCACAGGCCAATCCTCCGATGGATGAAAACAACCCTGAAAATGCGGTTAACCTGCTTTCTTATCTAAACCGTGAGCAATATGGTTCCTGGCCGGTAGCGTATGGTCAGTATTTTACAGCCCCTCTTGATCCTCAGGAACCTTATAAAGATGGCAATCCTGTATATACCCGCGATGATAAATCAGGTAAATATATAGTAACTGATGATCGTAAAAATTCTATTCCTAATTATGACAGCCGTTTCTGTACTGTTTTTCCACGCATGTGGAGCAGCCAGCCTAACCATATTGCTGGTTATAAAAACTGGACTAATCCAAGATATTACAATCACATAAAAACGCGGGATCCTCAAACCGGGGAAATGACAACCATTGATAAGCCAACATTCGGACAAAATCTTAGCTTTTTCTTCAAATACCAGCTTGGACACATGTATATGCGTTATTTTATGTGGAACTTTGTTGGCCGGCAGAATGATATCCAGGGACATGGTAACAACTCTGATGCTAACTGGATAAGCGGTATTAATTTTATAGATGAAGCCCGCCTTGGCTCACAACAAGGGCTGCCGGATGGCTCAGACAACAACAAAGCAAAAAACAAGCTTTATTTCCTGCCTTTTATTTTAGGTCTCATTGGTTTGTTTTATCATATCAAAAAAGACAAGAAAAACGCATTTGTTGTAGGACTACTATTTTTCTTTACAGGGATTGCCGTTGTGGTCTATCTGAATCAAAAACCATTTGAGCCACGTGAGCGTGATTATGCTTATGCAGCCTCCTTTTATGCTTATGCTATTTGGATTGGGCTTGGTGTTATAGCAATAAGCGATTTTCTGGCAAAAAAATTCAGCCAGACAATGAGTGCGTCAATAACTACACTATGTTTATTATCTGTTCCAGCTGTGATGGCCAAAGAAGAGTGGAATGATCATGACCGTTCTGACAGATATATAGCGCGTGATTTTGCAGCAAATTATCTGAATTCCTGTGCTCCTAATGCTATACTATTTACAAATGGTGATAACGATACATTCCCACTCTGGTATGCACAGGAAGTAGAAGGTATACGTACTGATGTTCGTGTTATCTGCCTTGAACTCCTTAATACCGATTGGTATATCGACCAAATGGTT
Source organism: Bacteroidota bacterium (assembly GCA_023251835.1). Lineage (GTDB taxonomy): Bacteria > Bacteroidota > Bacteroidia > 2-12-FULL-35-15 > 2-12-FULL-35-15 > 2-12-FULL-35-15. The sequence continues at coordinate 39,167 of JAHEXZ010000033.1, forward strand.
CATAAGGCCTATGATTCAGACCCCGTTCCATTTTCATTGACCAGAGATCAGTACCGCCAGGGAACACGTGATGTAGTGCTTTTCCATGATTATCATGAAACAAAAGTTCAAGGGAATATTCCTGTAAAAGAATTGATGGACTTTGTGAAGATGGATGACAATGATCACCGTTTACAGGTAGCAAAAGAAACGTATTACAACTATTTCCCAACCAAGAATATGCGCGTACCTGTAGACAGTGCTACAGTAGTGAATAATGGTACTGTTCCAAAAGAGCTTGCCAATCGCATCGTTAAAAACGTTGACTGGACAGTGTCTGGTAACTATGTCCAAAAAAATGATTTGATGATTATTGATCTTTTAGCTCACAACAACTGGAAACGACCAATCTATTTTGCAGCTACAGCCCCGGCAAGTTCTTATTTAAATCTGGCACCTTATCTTCAGTTAGAGGGCTTGGCATACCGCTTAGTTCCAATTAAAAAGAACGAAAGCGAAAAACAGGAAACGCGTATTGCTACCGACATTATGTATGATAAAGTAATGAAATTTGCATGGGGGGGTATGGAAAAACCCGGTAAGTACCTCGATGACGTATTTATTCGTTCCTGTGCATTAAACATCCGTCAGCGATTGGGTACCCTTGCTATTGCATTGATTGATGAAGGCAAGAAAGACAAAGCCATCAAGGTACTTGACAAAGTGGTGGAAGTAACTCCACAGGAAAATGTACCTTATGATGCAACTATCTACTCTGTCACCATGGGCTACTACCAGGCTGAGGCTTATGATAAAGCAAATGCACTTGCAAAAAAGTTATTCGCGAATTTTGAAAGCAATATTAAATATTATTATTCTTTAGACCGTGCTGACCTTCCTTATTATGAAAATGAGGTTGAGCAGGCACAAGATATATGTGAACGTTTAATTTATTTTACAGATAACTTCAAACAAAAAGAGTTATCTAAAGAATTTGAAACACGGTATAAAAATCTTACTCAGACCTATGGCCTTACTTCCAGAATGCGTGAGCGCTAATGATTTTATTTTCGAGGCTGTCTCAAAATTCAATTTTCGATATAAATTATATAGCGCAGGTTAAAGTTCCTGGTAATCAAATCAATAGATTTCTCGACTTCGCTCGAAACGACTGGCAAGAGGGTTTTTGAGACAGTGTCTTTTTATTTATTTCTAATAGTGTGTACTTAGTACGTCCCTCTTATTTATTTAAGAAACTATACCCGACAGCTGTATGGAGAATGAAGGTTTCTGAGCAAAAGCTTTATCTTACATTTGATGACGGCCCTGTACCTGAAGTTACTCCCTGGATTTTAGATGTATTAAAGAAGTATAACAGTAAAGCTACTTTTTTTTGTGTTGGAGAAAATGTACAAAAACATAATGATATCTACTTACGTATTTTAAATGAGAAACATAATGTAGGAAACCATACCTATAATCATTTGAATGGTTGGTATACCGATACAAACAAGTATATAGAAAACATAAAAAAATGTACTAAACTAACAGATACCAGATTATTCAGACCGCCCTACGGAAGACTTAAACAAACACAATTAAAACGCCTCGATGCCCATTATACAACAATTATGTGGGATGTATTAAGTGGTGATTATGATAAAAAAACAAGTCCGGAAAAATGCCTGCAAAATGTAATTAGCCATACACGAAATGGCTCCATCATTGTTTTTCATGACAGTTTGAAAGCCTTTAAAAATCTTGAGTATACGCTTCCCCGCTTTATAGAATATACGCAGCGGAATGGGTTTGAGTTTGATTCTTTATAAGTCTTTCTAAAAAACAACCTTTATATACTTCGACTGAATGACCCCGATAGCTATCGGGGCTGCAAACTCATTCGCTCAGTATAACACACATCCTTTCACTTTGAATAACAACAGCATGGCTACATACGTTTCAGGCACAACCAACTCCTGTGTACAATAGTTAAGTTTATCTTTAACAGAAGCAGGATATTCTTCAACTATTCGAAATCCGAAGGGTCTAAAAAAATCGGGAATAATACAAACAAGAAAAACACTGTTTGCCGTACTTTTTATTAATTGATTTACAATTGCTTTACCGATACCTTTTCTACGATGTGGGGTAACCACTCCTAATGAGCAAAGCTCCATACAATCGGCATGTTGACGTAAACGGCCAAAACCTAATACATTGGTGTTGTCAACAGCAACAATAAACTGTTCTTTTCTTAAATCGCGGTTATCTAATTCAAACTCCTTTATAAACTTACAGATTTCAATAAATTGTTTGTCGGTGGGTTTCTGAAGTGAGAATTTCATGTAATAGCAACTTAGTGATGGTGTCCATGCTCACCATGAACATGGCCATGAGCAAGTTCGTCCGGAGTTGCAACACGTACGTCCAGCACTTCTCCGGTAAAATGTAAATCTTGTCCGGCTAAAGGATGGTTGAAATCCATTTTTACATATTCTGTAGTAATTTCCAACACATTCCCATACAAACGATTCCCTTCATTATCAACCATAGGAAGTGTGATGCCCACTTTTACATTCTCCGAATCAAATTTACCATCTTCTCTGTAAAATGATTCTACAGGTATCATTACCACATGTTGTTCATCCCTCACTCCATAACCGCATTTATGGTCAATAAAAAAATCAAATGTATCGCCTGCTTTTTTATTAAGTAAATTACTTTCAAAATCTTCAAGTAATCCGCCTGTACCAAATATAAATACAAAAGGATGCTCTTTGCTTGTCTGTTCAATTTTTTCACCAGTATCTTTTCTTGACAAAAGATAATTTACGGCAACCACGGTGTTGTTCTCAATTTTCATGTATAAAAGTTTAAAAATTAATAATTATGCAAAAATACGGCTATTGGGGCAATTTTAAGGTATAAAAGAGCTTTTATTTTTATCCCGGATTTTTCAATTGAAGCAAAGCTAACAACTGAAAAGTGCGATGAGTAGCGGGAGGAATCCGGGTAACCCCGCATTAGAAAATTTTACAAATTGCAACAAGCGATTTGTATAGATTTTCAATAGCGTTTTTCAGTTCAGGTTTTTTGAACTGAAGAATTTGGGTTTATACAAAAAGAACAGGGAGAAGCAACTGAAATGAAAATAAAAATCGTTTCCGGATTACATTAAAAAATGAGCCAGAAACGATTTTTAAAACTATTTTATTTTTACTTTTTATGGTACCAACTGGCAGTCAGCAATAGAATATTCTAAGTTAATTTTGTTCTTAACTAATTTATTATTATATACTGTTCTAACTACATATGAAATAGGTACTCCGGTTTGTATGTTAGCTGATTCTGACAACCAATAAGTTAAGGTCGGAAGATCGGTACTATTAATTGTTGAGAATGTACTTGACACATCACCACCAAGCGATAATACTTTAACATTTAAATTCTCAAGAGAAGATAAATAGCTGGCGTTAAAACTACCACTCTGGCTGGAATAGGATGCAGATATTGCTGCAGACATCTCAGAAGATGAAGAAGTAGACTCTACGAGCAGATAAAATACTCTTCCATAAGTAACATCAGAAACGTAACAAGCAGGGTTACCCGGGCCAACATATTTGGCAAGGTCCATTGGCTTTACAGTTGGGTGAAACAAATCATTGTAATTATAAGGAATATCATAACTCATTGTATAAAATGTTTGTTTCAAAGCCACCAGGTAATGATTTGCATTATCTTTATTAGAAAAAGAAAGGTTAGAAGTAACTGATACCAGCCAAAGATCCAAATTTAAACCCAACCCTAATGCCAGTTCATCTTCTGTTTTAAGCATTTCATTAGTAAGGGTAAAACGTGCAGGCATTACCTGATTATTACTTGACATAATATCATTTAGTGCCTGGGCTACGGTGCTTTTCTTTACTTCTGCAATAGGCATTGCAACAGAATAGGACCCATTAACAATATCAATAGATACAGTACCTGCACCCCTTCTCACTGCAACAACGTCCGGTGTTCCACTATTTAATGTTGAACCTTGCAAAAGGCTTCCGGGATAAACAACAGAAACATTAGGATCATATAATGGAAAATCTAAATTGCCTTGTTGGACATTCCAGGTAGAGTAAGTACAATTCCAGTTACCACTATCTACAGGAACAGAGGAAGTTGATGTATTAGTAAGTATTTTATAATTATTAAATGGATCCAATTCACCGCCAGAGGCAATAACCTCATCATAAGATACTTCTTTACCCGGTGAAATGTCTTTTTTGCAAGAGTTCATTGCAAACACTCCAGCGATAGCTAAAACACCGAAAACTTTGTAGTTTTTTCTCATGTAGTTTTTTTTAGAGGTTAATAACAGATAAAGACATAAATATAGTGTCGGCCTTAAAACTATTATCCACTAAATTAAAAAGAAAAGCGTAGTGACAATTACTACTTACAGGACGGGCTGCTTTATTCATTTTAGCGGTTTTAGGAACAAATGAAAAATTCATCTATTCTTTCCAGGGTAATCACTAAATTACTTTAACGCAACAAAGGTAATCCTTTTTTAACGAAAAGCAAGCGTTTTAGCTAATTTTTTTCTTTATTTTATTTTAGTCCCAAAGGGACATTTTGTGTTATATCAACCGGATAGCTATGTTTTGCAAGCAATATTCCACCTTTCAGATTGCCTTTAATATTGACTTGCAGCATTTTACCGGAAGCAATTGAAAGCAATTTGGGTATGTTTAGGAAATTGAGTTGAGAAAAATCGGAATTAATTTTAAATGAATACAACGCTTCTGAATTGCGTTTAATTTTTACATTTTCTGATATATACGCTTTGCCCAGATTTATTCCGCTAATAGCAACATCCATTTCTGATTTATATACAGTAAAAGACATTTTATTCGGATTTTTAATACGCACTGTAATCAGCGCTTCTATTCCTTTCTGTGTAAGACTTGTCAGTTTTACATTTTCAACTCCGCTAAATGTGACTTCTTTAAATTCGACACAGGAAACAAGCGTAGCACAATAAAATACAAACAGATAAAAAATATATTTTTTCATATCACTTGTATTGAGGCTCTGTGGTTGAAGCAAAGGAATTCTTACTTACTCAATTCGGTAAAATACTTATAGAAATAAGGAATTGTTTCAATTCCTTTTAAATAATTGAATACTCCATAATGTTCATTCGGAGAATGTATCGCATCCGAATCCAGACCAAAACCCATTAAAACAGAATCTAAACCTAATTCGGTTTTAAACATAGCGACAATTGGAATGCTTCCACCGCTGCGAACAGGAATAGGTTTAACTCCAAATGTATTTTCCATGGCTTTGCTTGCAGCTTTGTAGGCAATAGAATTATGAGGTGTTACAACGGGTTCACCACCATGATGTGGCATTACTTTTACTTTAACTGATTTTGGTGCCATGCGTTCAAAATATTCTTTGAATATCTGCGTAATTTTAGCACTGTTTTGATGCGGTACTAAACGCATGGATATTTTTGCGTATGCTTTTGATGGTATAACTGTTTTTGCACCTTCTCCTGTATATCCGCCCCAAATACCATTTACATCCAAAGTAGGTCTGATAGAAGTTCTTTCATTGGTGGTATATCCGGTTTCACCATGTATATCGGATAAATCCAGGGCTTTTTTATATTCCTCTATATCAAATGGTGCTTTTGCCATTTCTGTGCGATCTTCATCACTTAATATTTCCACATCATCATAAAAGCCGGGAATGGTAATATGATTATTGCTATCTTTCATTTTAGCAATCATCTCACATAAAATATTAATAGGATTTGCAACGGCACCACCATACAAACCAGAATGCAAATCACGATTAGGGCTTGTTACTTCCACTTCAATATAACTTAATCCCCTTAAACCAACAGTAATGGATGGTATATGATTAGCTATAATACCGGTATCGGAGATTAAAATAACATCTGCTTTTAATTTTTCTTTATTCTGTTTAACAAAAGTTCCAAGATTATCAGACCCTACCTCTTCCTCTCCTTCTACCATAAATTTAATATTACAGGCAAGAGAGTTTGTCCGCATCATTAATTCAAAGGCTTTGATGTGCATATACATCTGTCCTTTATCATCACAAGCACCACGTGCATAAATTTTACCATCTTTAATTACCGGCTCAAAAGGGCCGGAATGCCATAATTCTATAGGATCAGCGGGTTGAACATCATAATGCCCGTATACAAGGACTGTTGGTAATTTCGGATCAACAATTTTTTCGCCATATACAATAGGATAACCAGCAGTAGGGCATATTTCCACATTTTCGGCACCAGCATTTATTAACTTTTCTTTGATAATATCGGCTGTTCTTAATACATCCTTTTTGTATTTCGGATCTGCACTAACAGATGGAATCCTTAAAAGCTCAAAAAGTTCATTTATAAAACGTTCTTTGTGTTCATCAATGTATGCATTAATGGTATTGTTCGTGATTGTTATCATATCTTTAAAATTTTAATTTTTTCTTTTGTCTGCTTTTGCTCAGCATAAATATATAAACGCTAAAAGATACACAAATTTGCAATTATTATTATAATAAACGAATCAAATTAAGAAGAATTCAAGAAAATATACTTCGGCTGAATGAGTTTGCAATAGTTCGACAAGCTCACTAACCATTGCAAACTCATTCGTTCAGCATTACTGAATCTAACCGCCATTGCTGTTGCAAATTCAGTAAGATTCAGTATAAATGCTATCAATACAGCTTTATATTCACACACATTTACTATATATCCCAACCGCCATCGCACATATATAAATATATGAAATCAGGCAGATTGCAATGCTTTTAGCTTTACTCCAACAAACATCACTGACAAGTTTATCATAATTAAAACATGCGCAAGGTCTAAATGATTAAAATACTTGTGAAGTGTTAATTTGCTCACATTTACGGCAGCAGTTATAAACAAAACTACAATACCATAGGCGATCCATAAATTTTCCTTTTTTCTTTCGGAATTTTTAAAATGAATTATCATGATTGGAATTAAAGCAATAGCAGTATTAATAATGACAACTAAAAAATTATGAAACATAAAAACTGCTATAACAGACAATATAAGTTGTATGTGATAACTAATATTCCAGTAGCGTCTTTTCGCGGATTTTTGCAAAACAGAGTAAAATGTAGCCTGTTGCATACAATAAACAGAGAATATATTTAACGCCTGCATACCCAGCCAGAATGTTTTATAGCCCGCACCCTGATGAATTGCAAAGAAAGCGTGCGAACATCCTCCCATAAAAGAGCTCAAAGCCATATATGCATAAAAATATTTCCAATATTTAGTGGCGTTATCAGTTTTAAATATCCGGCTCAACTGTAGATAAAAATAAATACACAAACTAGTCATTATATAATCCGTAAGTACGGTAACCGGTTCATGAATGGCAAAATCACTTATATATATAGTAGTATCTGCTATTGAATTTATCATGCGCAAAATTAACAATTAAAAATCAGAACAAATCCATAATTTCGATTACAAAATACTATAAATTCAAAGAACCCGAATTTGCTTTAAAATCTTCCATTCCAACAATAATAGTATTTTTGCATTATGACAAAGAGATTTTATTTAAAACACCATTCGCTTCATATCAGAGCTGTTTTTTCTGCTTTGATAGATGTATTTGAAGAAAACGAATATGCTGATAAAGCTATTGAAAAAGTGATGCGGGCGAATAAAAGGTGGGATGTGCGTGAACGCGGCTTTGTATCAGATGTTACATACGATATTATCCGTAACTGGCGATTATTGGTTACCGCTTCCGGTACAGAAGGCAAATTAACCGATAAAAATTTGTGGAGCATTTTCGGAACATATCTGATTTTTGATGGTTATGAATTGCCTGAGAGCAGCTACTTTAAAGGTTTAACCGAAAAAAAAACAATTGCACAGCTGGAAAAATTCCAGAAGGTTCGAAAGATACGTGAATCTGTTCCCGATTGGTTAGATATAATAGGTGAAAAGGAATTAGGAAAAACGTGGGACAAAACTATCCGTGCTTTAAATCAACGTCCGACAATTATCCTCCGGGCAAACTCACTAAAAATAACTCCCAAAGAGTTACAGAATATTCTGGCGGAAGAAAAAATTCCTGACTCTTCACTCATTAGCTGGTCGCCAGATGCTGTGGAATTAAAGTATCCGCGTAATGTATTTCGTACAGAAGCATTTCACAAAGGATTGTTTGAAGTACAGGATGCAGCATCACAAATGGTTTCTGAATTTTTAAATGTACAACCGGGTATGCGTGTGGTAGATGCCTGTGCAGGCGCTGGAGGAAAAACGCTTCATCTTGCAGCATTAATGAAAAACAAAGGCCGTATTATTGCGCTTGACGTAAAAGAAAAAAAGTTACAAGAGCTAAAAAAACGTGCAGCACGTGCCGAAATAAAAATTATTGAAACAAGAACTATTGATTCATCCAAAATAATAAAGCGCTTAAAAAATACCGCTGACAGACTACTATTGGATGTCCCCTGCTCCGGGTTAGGAGTACTCCGCAGAAACCCGGATAGCAAATGGAAACTCACTCCGGAAGAAATTGAACGAGTTAAAATTATCCAGAGGGAGCTTCTCATCAATTTCTCCGATATCACCAAAACAGGCGGAAAAATGGTATATGCCACATGCAGCATATTACCATCAGAAGGTGAAGAACAAATAAGATGGTTCCTGAAGCAATCTGAAGACAAATGGAAGTTCATTGGTGAAAAGCGCTATCTGCCCGAGTTATATCATGCCGATGGTTTTTATATGGCCCTGCTTGAACGGATAAACTAATTTACATAGTTTGTGAAAATCATTTATAATACTTGTTGTTTGAAGTGATATCAATTAATAAACTGTTTATTTTTTCCGATTTATTTTTCTATAAAAAAGAAAAATGAAAATTATTTTTTTCAAAGAATTAAACGAAAAAAAAATAATTCATTCCATTCCAATTTTTCAGGATTACAGAAACAAGAAAAATACAGAATCTCTGAAATGCCTATAAAAACAGCAATTTCGGAAGGTGATATTAAAAACTAAAAAACAAAATATTTCCTTCACTTAGTTCATTCGGCATATTTTTTTCTTCATTCAAAAAAATGGAAAACAACACCGACACTGTTATCAACAAAATTGTGTTGATAAAATAAAGTGTAATTTTTATTTTTGTGTTGATAATTTTTTTTACTTCGTGTCATAAATAATTTAATAACAAAAACCATGGCAAAAAAAGTAGCAAAAAAAGCAGCTCCTAAAAAAGCAGCTAAAAAAGCAGCAAAAAAAGCAGCTCCTAAAAAAGCAGCTCCTAAAAAAGCAGCTAAAAAAGCAGCTCCTAAGAAAGCAGCTAAAAAGTAAAAAAAGGCTCGTAAGAGCCTTTTTTTTTGTCCCTATTTTTCTCTCCTCCATACTTCCATAAAAAATTTAAATCTTTTGAACCACGCCAATACCGGGTAATTCGCTCAGTGTTATTCTGCCATTAACAAACGCAATTCCGGTAAATAAATCATTCTTGATTAGTAATGGTCCATCCAAATCTGCATAATCAACTAAAGGAGAAAGTTGAGCAGCGGCAGATACCGCGCAGCTGGTTTCACTCATACATCCGATAAGCAGT
>JAHEXZ010000034.1 GCA_023251835.1 Bacteroidota bacterium
AGCGAATACCATTATAACCCAACAAAAAGCAGAAGTAGAAAAGCAAAAAAAAGTTGTAGAAGAAAAAAATAAAGATATTCTTGACAGCATCCATTATGCCAAACGCATACAAGATGCACTGCTAAAGGCAGAAGAGCATGTTTCGGAACATTTACCTGAGCATTTTGTTTTGTTTACGCCCAAAGATATAGTAAGCGGTGATTTTTATTGGACGTATGAGGGGGTGAGGTATTGGTATGTTGCAGCAGTTGATTGTACAGGACATGGCGTACCGGGTGCATTTATGAGTATGCTCGGCATGTCATTTCTTAATGATATTGTTTCATCAAACAGTTGGCTGAGCGCAGCCGAAGCCACACCTGCCGAAATCCTTAATCAGCTTCGTGATAAAGTAGTAAAAGAACTACGTCAAACGGGCGAAACCGGAGGAAGTAAAGATGGTATGGATATTTCCCTTGTTAGACTAAAATTAACACAGGGGGCTGAGCCTGTCGAAGTCCAGTGGGCGGGTGCCAATAATGCACTAAATATAATTCAAAACGGGGAACTCCGAGAGATCAAAGCAGATAAGCAACCCATAGGCTATCATCCCGCACCAAAACCATTTACCAACCACGAAATACAAATCAAAAAGGGTGATAGCATTTATATTTTCTCCGATGGCTATGCCGACCAGTTTGGCGGCCCAAAAGGAAAAAAGTTTAAGTACAAACAATTAGAAGAATTGCTTCTAACAAATAACCATTTACCAATGGACGAACAAAAAAATATTTTAAAAAAAACGTTTACTGATTGGAGAGGCGCATTGGAGCAGGTGGATGATGTTTGTGTGATTGGGGTTAGAGTTTGAAAAGTTACGAATAGCTAATACAACTTTAATCCGGCTTCAGCATAATTTCCTTCTACTTCATTTAACAGACTTATAATCTCTTCATAGGAATTTGTTGTAACCAGTTTCAGCCGGTATTCTTTAAAATGAGGCAAGCCTTTGAAGTAATTGGTATAATGCCTGCGCATTTCAAGTATTCCGGCATGTTTACCTTTCCATTTAATGGAAAAATCAAGGTGTTCTTTACAAACCCGGACACGTTCAGCAATAGCAGGGGAGGGAAGGTGTTCGCCTGTTTTTATAAAATGTTTAATTTCATTGAAGATCCACGGATAGCCTATGCTCGCTCTGCCAATCATAATGCCATCAACTCCATAGCGGTTTTTCATCTGCTTTGCTTTTTCCGGTGAATCAATATCACCATTTCCGAAAATGGGAATGGTGATACGCGGATTATTCTTTACTTCACCAATTAGTGTCCAGTCGGCCTCTCCTTTATAAAGCTGGGCACGTGTACGTCCATGAATAGTAAGGGCTGCAATACCAATATCCTGCAAACGTTCAGCAACTTCTACCACATTTTTAGTTGAATCATCCCACCCAAGGCGGGTTTTAACTGTTACCGGACGGGTAGCAATCTTAACAATTTCAGAGGTCATCTTCACCATCTTTGGAACATCCTGTAACAAAGCAGCTCCTGCTCCCCTGCATGCTACCTGCTTTACCGGGCATCCATAATTAATATCAATCAAATCAGGGTGAGCATTATCAGCAATACTGCCTGCTTCACGCATGGAATCTATATCCGAACCGAATAGCTGGATACCTATAGGACGTTCTTGTTCAAAAATATCCAGCTTCTGAATGCTTTTAGCCGCATCCCTTATAAGGCCTTCTGAAGAAATAAACTCTGTATACATCAGGTCTGCCCCGTTTTTCTTACATACCGCACGAAAAGGGGGGTCACTGACATCTTCCATTGGAGCCAGCAATAAAGGAAAATCCCCTAATTCTATGTTGCCAATCTTAACCACTTTAAGTTATTGATAAACGTTATAAAATTGAAATTGCAGGTTTCGGTGCTCTGCACCTTTAAAAAACAGATGCTTTTGTAAGCTACAAATATTTTGCGGCTCGGCCGCTATAATCTGCTTTGAGTCCAAAAAGCGGCAGAGCCGCGAAATATTTGTAGATAAAGTCAAATATAAATCTGTTAGGTGCAGCGCACCGAAATATAATAATGTGTGTATTGGGCGTATATTGCTTGTTCGTTTAGAAAGAATATAATCCACGTGTTTTGCCTGCAAAGCTGCTAAGATTCAGTATAATTTATAATTTTGCAGCAAAATTACCCAAAAAACGCAAGGAATGCAACATACAGAACAAGAGCGCCATTCATGGCTTAAGTTGATTATACTCTTTATTTACATTTTTATTTTAGGAGTCATAACCATTTTTGGGGATGGTGGGGATGTAGGAATGAATTTAGACAATCCGAATACGGTTATGCTGTTAAAAGTGCTACAGGCGGCAAGTGTACTTTTAATTTTTATTTTTCCTGCGTTTATGTTTGCCGCCTTCTGGACAAAGCCGGGAATACGTTATCTGGGTATTACCACTAAATCTGATTTTGTAACATTGGCACTTGCTACAATTGGTATGCTTATCGCGATGCCTCTTATTAACTGGCTGTCTGAGCTTAATCAACACATGAAATTGCCTGAGGTATTTAGTGGTATTGAAATATGGATGCAGCAGAGTGAAGAAAAAGCAGCACTGATTACTGATGCTTTTACAAAAGGTACTTCAATAGGTGTTTTAATAATGAATTTATTTGTGATTGCATTTATGGCAGCTATTAGTGAAGAGCTGTTTTTTAGAGGTATTTTACAAAAAGTGATGGTAGAATGTTTTAAAAACAAACATATCGGAGTATGGGTCAGTGCAATTGTTTTTAGTGCTTTTCACATGCAGTTTTATGGTTTCCTTCCCCGAATGTTGATGGGAGTTTACCTTGGCTATTTATTTCTGTGGAGCGGTTCATTATGGCCGGGAATACTTGCGCATTTTATCAATAATGGTATGGCTGTATTTTTAGTTTGGCTGGCAAACAGGGAAGTTATTAGTAAAGATATTGATAAAGTGGGTATGCAACAGGAGGAATTGATATATGTAATAATCAGTAGTGTGCTGGTTGCCGCATGTTTGTTCATTGTTTTTAAATTGGGAAAAAAAAGACTTCAGGCATCCGCTCTTACTTCGGAACAAAATGAGTAGGAAAGAAAATTTTACTCTTTTCTTTTCACCAGAAAATAATAATCATTTTCTATTGGCAGATAACCATATTCATAGCAAAAGAAATAAGTAGCTCCTTTTTTGGTGGTATATATATTTGTATAATACTGAAAATTAAATCCTTTTTGAATAAGTTTTGCTTTGGTTGTTTTTGCTGTTTCTTCAGGGATAAGCTCTTCAAGTATTCTTCTGTTTTTTCGTAAAATATTATTTACGTTTCTTACGTAGTTGGTGGTATCGCTGTTTAACTTATTGTTATATGAATTTCTGCAAAGATCGGAACAGAATTTTTTATCTGCCCTTCCTTTTATAGGTTCTCCGCATTCAGGACATTCTTTGCTCATGGTTTTACCATTATTTGAGTTTCAAATATAATAATTGCATTAATGCGAACCAAGGGGGGAGGAGCTGTATAGATGCGATAGAGTTAATCTTATTATTTCACCTTGAGCAACTCAGACACGGCATTATTAGCATTAACAACACCTCCGGAAATACACAACTCTTTCACTCTCGTTTTCTTTTTACCTGCACCCGGCAATAGAACTTTCTTCTTATATGGAACCACTGTTTTCATCATCACAGCTTTTACTTCTTCTGCTTTTAACTCAGGAAAATAACTTCTGATCAATGCAGCAACACCGGCTGTAGAAGGTGCAGCCATGCTTGTTCCTGATTCGCTAATGTATTTATTATCAGGAATAGTAGAATAAATATCTACTCCCGGAGCAAATAAATCAACTTTTAATTTTCCATAATTAGAAAAGCTGCCGATCAGATTTTTATTTTTTTTGTATGCATTTGCACCAACTTCAATCCAGTTGGGAGCTGTAATTCCTGTATATAATTCGCGGTTGGGAAAGGTAAGTGCTGAGTCAACATTTTTTGATTCATTACCGGCTGCGTGTATAAGTAATACATCTTTAGACAAAGCATACTGTATTGCTTCATCCACTATTTTTTTATCCGGTGAATAATATTTACCAAAACTCATATTAATAACGGATGCGCCATTATCAACAGCATAATGTATAGCATTAGCAATATCCTTATCTCTTTCATCTCCGTTGGGAACAGCTCTCACAGGCATAATCTCAACATGATTTGCAATGCCATTAATACCAATATTGTTATTTCTTACTGCTGCAATAATACCTGCTACATGTGTTCCATGCAGAGCATCAGGTCCTTTGACGCGGTTACACCCGTAATAACGTTCATTGGTGTTATTTATATCATCACCAATAGTATATTGGCGAATTGAGTCGGTATTTAATTTGTTGTATTTAACATTATTTTCAAGGTATTCTTTTCCTTCATTCAGCTGCTTTTCTAATTCTTCTGGTTTTACGCCAAAGGCAAATGCAAGCTTCGTGAATTTTTTCAGTTGTTTCTCTCTCTTGTTTTGTGCAGTATAATTATTGAATGCAGCTTTGGTGAGTGAGCCATTATTTTGTTTTTTCACTTTAATCAGAAAATCGTAAACAAAATTAATAGCTTGTAGTTCCTGCTCATCTTTTTCCATGTCAGCTATAAACGTTGCTTTCGTTTTTTTAAATTCTGCAAACTCTGGTATTTCTGTTCCTGTTAGTTTATTGGTATCTGCATGGCTGAATTTTTTATTCAAACGGTGATATATTCTCGCAAGTTCACTTGCTTCATAATTGATATCCCCATTCCGGCCTCCTAAAAAGCTCCATCCATGAACATCATCTATGTAGCCATTCTTATCATCGTCTATTCCATTATCGGGTATTTCTCCTGTATTTGTCCAAATAACATCTTTCAAGTCTTCATGATCTGTATCAACACCACTATCAATAACAGCAACAATAACTGTTTTAGCTTTTTTATCTTTTAGTTTTTCATAGGCCTTTTCTACTCCAGCTCCGTAGGTTTTGTCAGATAGAGGATCCATAAGTATCCAGTTATCGGGTGATTTTTTTTGTGCGAATGTAAAGGTAGCTGCAAACAATGCGGCAAAAAACAGGTGTTTATGCATTTATGAGGTTTGTATAAGGGTTAAGATTTGGACGATGTTATAACATATTTGAGAAATAATAAAACTTACCAGCCTGTTGCTAATGGTGTATTTGTATGCTTGGTTATGAAATGACCTAAGTCATTATGTCATTTTGTGTCATTTCGAATCCTGCTGAAAGCAGGGTGAGAAATCCTTGCAATCGATTGACAAGATTTCTCACTGCGTTCGAAATGACAGGGGGCACAGGTTATCTACTCTTAAAAAGTAGTATATTTATTTCTAAGAAGATAAACTTTGAAAGGCTGTTTTAGGCTAATTTTGAAACAGCCCCCATTTTATTTGGCTTTTAACAAAATTCATTAAAAGCAGTTTGCAAATTTTCTGCAATCATTTGTGCTGTATGGCCTTCAATATGATGACGTTCAACAAAATGAACAAGTTTGCCATCTTTAAACAATGCTATAGAAGGCGATGATGGCGGATAAGGAGCAAAATGTTTACGGGCTTCTACAACTGCTTCGGTATCAAAACCGGCAAAAACAGTTGTTATTCTGTCAGGGCGTTTTGCTCCCGAAATAGATAGTTTTACACCTGGGCGCGCAGCACCTGCAGCACAACCACAAACAGAATTTACAACTACCAAAACACTACCTTTACTGTTTATAGCTGCATTTACTGCTTCCGGAGTTGTTAAATCTTCAAAACCGACAGCAGTAAGTTCTGCTTTCATTGGCTTTACAATACTTTCTGGATACATGATTATAGTTATTAGTTTATGATGTTTTAACAATTTAATTGAATGTAAAAATACAAAACATTCCTTTATACGGATATCCATTTTAACAATTCTTGGCAATCACTTTACAAAAGCAGAAAGCATTTATCCGATAATAATAACATATATTTGTGATGGTTCTGAATCAATGACTTTGGTAATATTTTGTTCGGTTGGGCTGAAGCCCATGATAATCGCGGTTTTACATTTGCCCCGACCTTAAGGGGGATAAAACCAATGATAATAGGGGTTTTGGCCAAAATTATTAAAAAACTACCGAACTATTGTGAATTAAAAATAACAAATAATGAAGCTGAAAAATCGTATTACAGTTATACTTATTTTAATTTCATGTTCTTTTGTTTTTTCTCAGGTAAAATTTATTGAAAAGGTTACTCGTAAGGGGAGTGAACTGATTATTCCATACGAAAAATACGAGTTATCAAATGGGCTTATTGTGCTTGTTCATGAAGATCATTCCGATCCTGTTGTTTATGTGGATGTTACCTATCATGTAGGTTCTGCACGTGAGCAGGAAGGACGTTCAGGATTTGCTCATTTTTTTGAACACATGATGTTTCAGGGCTCTGAACATATTGAAGATGAGCAGCATTTTAAAATTATAACGGAAGCTGGTGGTACTTTAAATGGTACTACCACTATGGATCGTACCAATTATTTTGAAGTATTGCCTTCTAATCAATTAGAAACAGCATTATGGCTTGAATCTGACAGAATGGGATTTTTATTAGATGCTGTTACACAAAAAAAGTTTGAGATTCAGCGGGCGACAGTAAAAAATGAGCGAGGCCAGAATTATGATAACAAACCTTATGGACTTGTTCGTGAAAAAATAGGAGCAGCATTGTATCCTGCTAACCATCCTTACTCATGGTTAACAATTGGTTATATTGAAGATTTGAACAGAGTAGCTGTTACTGACCTGAAAAACTTTTTTATGCGTTGGTATGGTCCTAATAATGCAACACTCACAATTTCCGGGGATGTAACATCTACAGAAGCAGTGAAATTTGCCGAAAAATATTTTGGAACTATACCCCGTGGGCCGGAAGTAACAGCACAGACCGTTTCCCCGGTGGTATTAGACAAAGACCGTTATGTTTCATATGAGGATAATATCCGTGCGCCTCAAATCAGCTTTACTTTTCCTACAGTACCTCAACATCATCCTGATGAGGCTCCATTGGATGTGCTTGCAGATATTCTTGCAGGAAATAAATCTTCCATTTTTTATCAGAATTTTGTGAAATCACAGTTTGCACAATTTGCTAATGTTAGCCATTCGGCAAAAGAGCTGGCCAGTGAATTAACTATCGCTGTTCGTATATTTCCGGATAAAACACTAACACAGGCAGATTCACTGATTCGGGCTTCACTTTTAGAATTTGAAAAGCGGGGAGTTACAGATGACGACCTGGTAAGATACAAAGCCGGTTTTGAAACACAGTTGGTTAATGCCTTGTCAAGTGTGCAGGGTAAGGGTTCAACACTTGCTTCTTTTCAAACCTTTGCCAATAATCCCAACTATATTGTTAAAGAAATTGAGCGATACAACAGTGTAACTAAAGGGGATATAATGAGGGTATATAATAAATATATTAAAAATCAACATGCTGTTATTCTGAGTGTTTGTCCGAAAGGTCAGCCGCAACTGGCTGCAAAGCCTGATAACTATACACTTCCTGTGAGAAATACCAGTACAACGGAGTCTCCTGAATATAAAAACTTAGTTTATAATAAAGCGAAAGATGTATTTGACAGGAACAAACAGCCGGTTGCAGGTACTGCCACACTTGTGAAAGCACCGCCTTACTGGCAGCAAAACTTTGATAATGGAATAAAAATAATTGGCGCTGTAAATGATGAAGTTCCTAATGTAAATATTCAGATATATATTGAAGCAGGTCATCGTTATGAACCGATGGAAAAGGCCGGAATTTCAGAAGTGCTGACCAGTCTGCTGAATGAATCAACAACTCAGCATACTGCTGAACAGATTGCTGATAAATTAGAGCGTTTAGGAAGCAGTGTTTATTTTGCAAATAATGGTCAGGATATTATAATGTATATATCATCGTTAAATAGAAATGTTGATACTACGTTAGCTATTGCAGAAGAAGTGTTATTTCATCCAAAGTTTGGCATGGATGATTTTGAACGCATAAAAAAACAAAAAGCAGAAGCTGTTGCCAACCAGGTTACTCAGGCAACTACTATTGCCGGCAATGTTTTTTCACGCCTTCTTTATGGTAATAAGCATGTAATGGGAATTTCTTCTATAGGTACGGCTGCAACAGTTGAGAAAATTACATTAGAAGACGTTAAAAAATATTATTCAGACTCTTTTTCACCAACAGTTTCATCTGTTGTTGTTGTTGGAGATATATTGCAGGAGTCAGTTATCCCCAAACTTAATTTTCTGAAAAACTGGAAAGGAAATAAAATAATACATAAAACGGAACCACAGTTGCCAGCTATAGAAAAAACAAAGTTATACATAGTTAACAAAGATAAAGCACCCCAATCGGAGATTCGTATTGGTTATATAGCAATGCCTTTTGATGTTACAGGAGAGTATTACAAATCAGGCATTATGAATCATGTTTTAGGAGGCAGTTTTAATAGTCGTATAAACCTCAATCTGCGTGAAGCGCATGGTTATACTTATGGTGCACGGTCAGGCTTTTCGGGAAATAAATTTGCCGGGCCTTTTATTGCAAATGCAGGGGTAAGAACAAATGTTACAGATAGTTCAATAATAGAATTTATGAAAGAAATAAAAAAATATGCTGATAATGGAATCACAGAACGGGAGCTGTCTTTTACCAAAAATTCTATCGGGCAAAGTGAAGCTTTAAAATATGAAACCGCATGGCAAAAAGCAGGGTTTATTAAACGTATACTTGATTATAATTTAGATAAAACATTTGTTGGCGAACAAAATGAAATACTGAAATCCATTACAAAACAAGAAATAGATGGGCTTGCAAAAAAATATCTGCCATATAATAATATGGCGATTCTGGTTGTTGGTGATAAATCCAAAATATATGAAGGTTTATCAAAGCTGGGATATGAGCTGATTGAATTAGATACAGATGGTAATGTTTTAAAACCAGAAACAAATCAACAGAAAAACACATCCCCTAAAAAAGAAGCGTCAAAGCCTATGCCTATGAGCAAACAGCCTGTTATGGGGAAACAAAAAGCAAGATAAATTTTTCATTTCACCTTTTTCCTTGAAAAAATTTTTTTAACAATAAAGAGCACTCCTCCTCCAACACACCTTGTTTTACCGTTGTCTTAGGGTGCAGAATAGAACTATAGCCTTTACTCTCGTTTGATCGGGTTGATTGTATATCCTCCAAATCTTTTTTTTCCTTTATTAACAAACTAAAACCACGTTTAATATCGGAAGCACCATATACAAGTTTACCCAATTGTGCCCAGGAAATAGCTCCGGCACACATTATACACGGTTCCAAAGTTACATAGAGTGTACATTCATTCAAATATTTTCCATTTAAAAAGTTAGCAGCAGAAGTAATAGCCTGCATTTCGGCATGAGCAGTAACATCAATCAAACGTTCAGTTAAATTATGTGTTCGTGCAATAATTTTATTATTGCAAACAACTATAGCGCCTACAGGTACTTCATCAGCTTCAAAAGCTTTGTTTGCTTCTTTTAAAGCTTCGCGCATAAAATATTCATCTGAAAAAATGTTTAATTCCATTAGTAAAATAGATAAACTTTATGATAAAAGGTAAAAATAGTAGTTATACATTAAACGGGATAAATTTCCGCAATCCAGCCCACACTCTTCGACAAGCTCAGAGTGACCCGTGTGCCAGTCATACTGAGCTTGTCGAAGTATCTGGGTTGGCCATTTTGAAATATAACAATGCGGAAATTTATCCCGTGCACAGTATAATTCTACTAAAAATTGTTCATAAAATAAAATAAAGTTAAAAACATTTAAAGGATGTTTGCTTGCTGATTTAAAAAATAGTATTACTTTCGCGGAAAACCTATAATAATAGAGAACATGAAAAAAATTACTTTTAAGTTTATTATTGCTGCATTTTTACTTTTAATCAGCAACATTAGCCTGTTCGCTCAGAGCGTTAATTTAACTGCCAGTCCTAATCAGGGATGTGCTCCACTTGCTGTAAGTTTTAATGTCAGCGGTAACCAGCCTACAGGTACTTATCGCGTTGTATGGGACTTTAATGACGGCAGTCCGGCATTTCTTGATACGGTGCCTCTTTTAACTACCGTAACTCATACATTTGCCAACCCCGGCTACTATAATGTATGGATAACTGCCTTTGATAATGCGGGTAATAATCTTGGCACTGTTTATTGCAATAACAATATCCAGGTAGATGGCATTTCTATTAGTTCATCGGATTCTGCCTGTATAAATGATTTAACTTCGTTTTGCGCAAATGGTGACCAGGTTAACTCCGTTTCATGGAGTTTTAGTGATGGCTTTACATCCAACCAGCAATGCGTTGATCATGCTTTTACCACTACAGGAACTAAAACAATAACCCTTACTGCAAGTTCATCCTGTGGAACCCAAATTGTAACCAAAACTATTGTTGTGTCAACTACAGCACAGCCTTATCCTTATATGTGGGCAAACTCAAATTCCACTTGTTCGGGTGCTCCTGTTAGTTTTTATACTGGGACGTACGCATCGTATTTCTGGTATTTTGGTGATGGAACTACTTCAAATTTACAATATCCAGAGCATGCCTTTACAACAACTGGAAATTATACTGTTATCTTAACTGTAACAAATGGATGCGGAATGTCCGGTTCTGCTCCCACTCAAACAATATCTATTATTAATAACCCTCCGTTTCCTAACCAATCATGGTTTAATTTAAATAATTCTTCACCTGTTTGTCCGGGTTCTAATGTGAGTTTTAATGCACCTGGCGGTTACAATAGTTACCAATGGAATTTTGGAGATAATTCGGCAGTAGTAACAACTACTGATAGTTGGGCCAACCACACTTATGGCAATACGCTTGGAAATTATACAGCAACTGTAAAAATATTCAGCGCTTGTGGAACTGATACTACCATGTCTTCCATTGTTTATATAACTAATAATGCCCCATGGCCAAATGATCCGCAGTGGTTTACCATGCAAAATAGTTCTCCGGTATGTCCAAATTCAAATGTATCTTTTAATGCGCCTGGTGGTTACAATACGTATCAATGGAATTTTGGTGACAATTCTCCTGTTGTTACAACAACTGAGAACTATAGTAATCATACCTATGGTAATACATATACAAATTATACAGCTACTGTAACAATAACGAATAGCTGTGGAAACGATACTACACTATATTCTGTTGTTCATGTAACTAACAATGCCCCATGGCCAAATAATCAGAACTTTACATTAGAAAATGCACCTTTTTCCTGCCCGAACTCAAATGTAAGTTTTAATGCGCCATGGGGATATAGCAATTATCAATGGAACTTTGGAGACGACTCAACTATAGTAACAACTACAAATAATTACAATCATCACACTTACGGCTCATCGCTCAGCCAATATACTGTTTCTGTAAAAGTAACTAATAACTGTGGAAGTGATACAATACTATATTCAACAGTTAATATAAGCAGCACAGCACCATGGCCTAACAATTGGTTTGATTTATATGTTAACTCACCTTCCTGCCCGAATTCCAATGTAGGTTTTAATGCCCCGGAAGGTTATAGCAACTATCAGTGGAGCTTTGGTGATAATTCTCCATTGATAACAACCAATACCAATTGGGCGAATCATTTTTATGGTAATGTAACTGGTACTTACAGTGTTTCTGTAAAAATAACCAGTGCTTGCGGAAATGATACCATTTTGTATTCGACATTAGTGATAAACAATACTGCTCCATTCCCTAACCAGTCATGGTTTAAATTGGAAAGTCCAAATTCTGCATGTCCGAACGATGATGTGAATTTTAATGCCCCTGATGGATACCCGCATTATGAATGGAACTTTGGGGATGGATTTCCTGTTGCTGTTACAACGCAGAACTACAGCCATCATAGTTATGGTAATACAAACGGAACGTATACAGCTTCTGTAAAAATTACCAATGGTTGTGGCCAGGATACTATATTATATACTACCATACAGGTTTTAAACACCGGAGGTTTCTCAAATCAGTGGTTTGAATTATATACTACTTCCCCAGTCTGTCCTAATTCAAATGTAGGCTTTGGAGCACCTGATGGATATTCCAGTTACGTATGGGATTTTGGTGATAATTCACCTCTTACCACTTCCAGCAGCAATAATTATGGCCATACATATCTGGGTACCGCTCAAACCTATACAGTTTCAGTAAAGATAACCAATGGCTGCGGAAATGATACCACCTTATTTGCAACGGTACAGATACAGAATAACGTTGGTTTCCCAAATGATCAATGGTTCAAAATAGAAGGAGGCCCAAATCCTGCATGTCCTGGTGATCAGGTGAATGCAAATGCTCCTTGGGGCTATTCTGACTATTTCTGGAAATTTGGTGATGGAGATAGTATTTCCAGCAGTCAAAACTATGCACACCATGTTTATACAACAGCTGGAACCTACACTTATTCCGTAAAAATTACCAATGCCTGTGGAAATGATACCACTCTTTTTGGTACTATTGTGGTTGGAAGTAATGGAGCCTTTTACAGTGGGCTAAGCATTGAAATAGATCAAAATACAAGCTGTCCTAATGATTTGATTCATTTCAGACTTAACCAGAATGGTTTTAATGCTTATCACTGGAATTTTGGTGATGGTGATTCTGTCACTACAAACGGAGAAGATATACAACATGCGTTTGATACGCTTGGGCTATATACAGTATCCTGTAAAGTTTCAAACGGATGTGGTAATACAACAACTGTATATGCAACAATTCAGGTAACAAGTAATAGCCCTGTAAGTGGTGATTTAGCTGTGATGGGTATACAAAATCCATCTTGCCCTGGTGATAATGTGTTTTTTGTTCTGAATGATATACAAGCTACTACTACCTATATATGGAATTATGGAGATGGTTCTCCTGCAGATACAACTGTTGGTACAGGTTCTAATCATGTTTATTCTTCAATAGGAACTAATGTTGTAACCGTTACAGCTATTAATACCTGTGGAATGAGTAAAACAGTTACCATGACACAGATTGTTTCTTCCGGACCTACACCAAGTCTTATCGGTCAGGATGGAGGAAAAACCTGGGGCTATCCCGGAGGTGAAAATAATAACAATGGAACTGTCGGTTGTGCTGGTGATGCCATTATTTTTTACTTCATGGGATCTGCGGCAAATAATGTATGGGATTTTGGAGATGGCAATACGGGAACTGCAACAGAAGAAATGTTAGTGAGTGGTGGAGATGGTGGGGTATTTCCTGTTACTATTATCAAACACGTATATACCAACAATGGATCTTATGTTGTTCACCTTACAATTACAAACAATTGTGGCAATAGTGTAACGGATTCTATAGCAATTAATGTTGGAGGAAATCAGCCTGTAAACGGGGAATTAACAACTTCTCCCCCACCATATACAACCTGTGCTCCAATTGATTTCCTTGCATTTGGCGGTTCTACTTATGCCTGGAACTTTGGTGACGGAGCTACTCTTACTTCATCTTCACCTACAGCTTCACATACGTTTGCTACACAGGGAGTTTATGTTGTAACTGTTTTGGTTACCAATGGTTGTGGAAACACAGCAACATATTCAAAATCGGTTAATGTAAATGGTGCCGGAGGCCCTGCTATTACGATTGTTTCCTCTACCAGTCCAACCTGTGTTGGTGGAAATAACGGAAGTGCAATTATTGCTGTTGCCAGTGGACAAACGCCTTATACTTATTCCTGGACAAATCCAAACGGACAATTAAATACACAAACTACTGATTCAGTTACTAACTTAACTCCGGGAATACACTATGTGAAAGTGACTGATAACATTGGTTGTGCTTCTATATTTGCAGTAAATATTAATAATGCTGTACCTATTATACTTGCAGGTTCTTCAACAGCATCGTCATGTACATCTGCAACCGGTTCGGCAAGTGTTAGTGTTACAAGTGGCGGAAATGGCCCATTCACTTATTCCTGGTCGAACGGAAGTACAACATCATCTATATCGAATCTTGCTTATGGATTGTATTCAGCAACAGTAACCGATTTAAATGGATGCCATGCAACTGCTAACGTTAATGTTAGTCAAACCAATGCTCCTACAATTACTTTAAATACAGTAACCGATGTTACTTGTTATGGAAGTAATGATGGTGCAATAAATATTAATGTTGCCGGTGGTACTTCTTATACTTACTTGTGGTCAACCGGTGCAACAACTCAGGATATTGACAGCCTGGTTGCCGGAACATATAATGTTCAGGTTACAAGTAATACAGGTTGTTCAGGAGTATTTAATGCTACTGTTGCAGAGGCAGCCATTTTACAGGTTGTTACAGCTACTGAGGCTGCTCCAACTTGTGGCAATTTTGATGGCGAGGCTTCGGCTACCGTAACCGGTGGAACATCTCCTTATACTTATCTGTGGGATGCGAATGCTAACAACCAAACAACAGCAACTGCTACCGGACTTCCTGCCGGAACATATACTGTTACCGTTACTGATGCACATGGATGTACTGAAGACTCAGAAGTATCTCTCAGCAACTCTAATGCTCCGGATATAGCCGCTGTTGTTACAGATATAAGCTGTAATGGTAATGCCGATGGTTCAATTGATATTACTGTAACTGGTGGTACTTCTCCTTATTTATATACATGGAATGTTGGGTCTCCTCAAACAAATCATCAGGATTTGAACACATTAGGTGCAGGTAATTATCTGATATTTGTTAATGATGCACAAGGTTGTATGAGCGTACGCAGCTATACAATTGTTGAACCTGAACAACTGGGAGTTACAGTTACCAATACAGGTGCTACATGTAATATAGCTGATGGAACTGCAATGGCAACTGTTGAAGGTGGAACTACTCCATATACTTATTCCTGGACTGGTGGACAAACTTCACAAGATGCGGATAGTTTAGCAGTAGGCAGCTACACAGTAACAATTACTGATAATAAAGGATGTATTGCCACTGCAACAACAACAGTTGCCACTTCTGCACCTACTCCAAGCATTTGTATGGTTACAGTAGATGAAGCATCTGTTAACAATATCATCTACTGGGATAAAACAACATATACCAATGTAGATTCATTTATAGTTTACCGTGAGGTTTCTACTAACTTATACAAACGTATTGGTGCTGTACTTTACGATTCACTGAGTATGTTTGCAGATACTACACGTAGTGTTGGCCCTGCAAATGGTAATCCTAATGCCGGTACATACCGTTATAAATTACAATTGCTTGATGCTTGCGGAAACTATAGTGCTATGAGCCCTTATCACAATACAATTTATGTGGTTGATAACGGACAAGGTCAATTCACCTGGAATTCTTATGACGTTGAGGGTGTTTCGTCCTCTCTTGCAAACAATTATATTTTGATTTGTGATACAGCCAACTTAAATTCCTGGTTTGCTGTTGCAACAGTTGCAGGAACACAAACTGTAGCCGTTGACCCTGATTTTGCAACTCATAACCTGGATTCTGCAGCCGTTTGGCGTGTAAAAACAGACTGGAGCATTACTTGTGATCCTTCAAGGGCACCAATTGTAACTTCTCGTTCTAATAAAAAGCATGCAACTCCTACCGGTATTTCAACATTATCTTTCGCAGATATGGGTATGAAAGTATACCCTAATCCGGCAAAAGATAATCTGACTGTCGAGTTGGCACCATTGGATAAAAATGCCCGATTAAAAATTGTAAATATGTTAAGTCAAACAGTATACAATGAGGTAATTAACGCTTCTTCTGTTAAAACAATAAAACAGGTGAATACGGGTAATTATTCAAAAGGCGTTTATTATGTTATTCTTGAAACAACAGGCAAAACAACAATGAAAAAATTGGTAATAGATTAAAAATACTTTTATCAATTAAAAAATTTAAATTTGCCTGGCTATGATTAGTCAGGCAAATTTTTTTTTCGGCTCACTTAAATTATTTTTGTCAATAGTGTTAGTAATAGCATCCATTAAAACTTATGCTCTTTTATCAGCCTTATGATCCGTGTACGATTTAAGTATTATTTGTTTTTCTTATTCTCCTTACTGCTGAACAGAGCTATTGCCCAGCAATACAACTTTAAAAATTATACCCCAAAAAATGGGCTTGCAAGCTCCATTGTGATTAATATTTTTCAGGATAGCAAAGGCTACTTATGGTTTGCTACCCAGGGAGGAGGCATAAGCCGGTTTAATGGCAAGGAATTTAAAAATTTTACAAAAAATGATGGACTTGTTTCAAATGATATTACCTGCATTAATGAAGATAAACAAGGTAATATATGGATTGGAACAACAACAGATGGAGTTTCAAAATTCGATGGTCTGAAATTTCATAACTATACTATAAAAGAAGGACTGGTTAATAATTCGGTATATTCTATCTATTGTGATAATAAAGGGAATGTTTGGTTTGGTACAGAAGGTGGCGGTATCTCGATATTAAACAATGGAAATTTTATTAAGAAGATCACTAGTGGTGATGGACTTTCTTCCAACACAGTATATGCCATTACCCAGGATAAAAAGGAAAATTACTGGTTTGCTTTAAAAAATGGTATCGCAAAATTTGATGGGGCAAGAATTATAAATTATGATAAAATACCTCCTTTTAATAATAAAAAATTCTGGGCAATATTTTGTGATACTAAGGGTGAACTCTGGTTTGGTTCAAGTAATGGTGGGGTTATTAAATTCAATGGGGCGCATTTCTTTGAAATTAAACTTCCGGAAGAAATAAGCAAAGATTTTATTGGAAGCATAGCAGAGGATACACACGGAAATATATGGTTTGCAACCGAACATGGGGCATTGAAATATGATGGACACAATTATACCTTGTTTGATGAAGAAAAAGGATTGTCTTCTAACATTGTATTTTCAATCAGTCCGGATTACGAGGGAAATATTTGGATAGGCACTCAACAGGGTGGAGCTAATCTATTCAGCAGTGAAGCCTTTGTTAGCTATACTTCTCAAAATGGTCTTATTAGCAATAAAATAACATCTGTTTGCCAAACCGATGATAATTCTTACCTAATTGGAACATTGGGTGATGGAATTATTGATTTTTCAAATAATACTTTTTGCCGCATTACTTCTATTCCGGAATTAAAACAGAGTATAATATCTTCCATAACTAAAGATAATCAGAACAACGTATGGATTGGAACAAATGATGGAGTGTTTATAGTAAAAAAACAAAATGGCACCTATGTATTAAATAAATCCATCAAAGAGCTTGCTAAAACTACATTACCTATGATAGCAAATATTATTCAGGATAAACAGGGTGCTATCTGGATTGCAACGTATGGAGCGGGAGTGTTTAAAATTGACGATAATAAAACGGAGAGATATTTTGCAAATAATGGATTGGTATCTGATAACATATTAACAATGTTTAAAGACAGCAAAGGTGTTATTTGGTTGGGAACCAATGATGCTGGTGTAGTGAAATTAGAGAATGGTAATTTTACAAATTATTCCGAAAAAGAAGGGCTTGCGAGTAAATCTGTATGGACGATTACTGAAGACGAAAACCAGAATATGTATTTTGGAACAAATGACGCAGGTATAAGTTGTTTTGATGGTAAACGATTTAAAACACTGACTGTAGGCGATGGATTATGCTCTAATAATATTACCACTCTTATTTGGGATACTATTGATAAAAGTTTATTTGTAGGCACTGACAAAGGAATTAATAAGTTAAAGTTATCGTCAGGCCTTAAAATAGAATTGCTTAAGTATTACGGTGAGCAGGAAGGTTTTAAAGGAGGAGAAGTAACTTCTAATGCTGTATTGATTGATAATGAGGGGGTAATCTGGTTTGGAACCCCTAATGGTTTATTCAGATATAATCGTAAATATGATTTTGCCAATACCGTAGCCCCAAAACTCAATTTAGGTGCTATTCGTTTGTTTTATCAGAATGTGGATTGGCTAAAATATGCAGATTCTGTTGATTTGAAAACTAATTTACCACATAACCTGGTGCTATCTCATAAAAATAACCATTTGACTTTCGATTTTCAGGCTCTTACTACCAGTGATGTAAAATATACCTATATATTGGAAGGTCAGGATATGGACTGGTCTCCGCTGTCGGCAACTTCAGAAGCAAGTTTTACCAATATTGCTCCTGGAAAAACCTATACTTTCAGAGCAAAAGCAGTAAATAATAATGGGGTATGGAGTAATGATGACATTTCATTTACATTTACCATCAATCCTCCCTGGTGGCAAACCTGGTGGTTTTATACTTTAACTGTATTAAGCATTGTTCTTGGTGTTTTCGGATTCATTAATTACCGTACAGCAAAATTGGCGGAAGAGAAAAAAATACTGGAAGAAAAAGTAATTGAACGTACACATGAACTAAAACAAGCCAATACCAGGCTTTCAGAAGCAATTCATGCTATAACTGACAGTATGAATTATGCACAACGTATTCAGCAAAGTTTTCTTACTTCGGAAAAATTGCTTGACCAAACATTAAAAGATTATTTTATTTTTTATGCGCCAAGAGATATTGTCAGCGGAGATTTTTATTGGTCGTATGATTTACCCGACAGAACGTTGATTGCTTGTGCTGATAGCACAGGTCATGGCATTCCCGGTGCTTTTATGAGCCTCATTGGGCTTAGTCTTTTGAATGAAATAGCAAATTCAAAAGCAATATTTGAACCGGCAGCCATGCTGAATGAATTAAGACGTATTATTATTTGCGGACTTAATCCTGAACAATCAGAAACAGGTGGCAAAGATGGAATGGATATCTCCTTGATTTCGATAATGAAATCTCCCGATTCTGATAACGTTAAAATTTATTTTTCCGGTGCAAACAGTACTTTGTGTCTTACTTCTAAGCATAGTGAACAAGCGGAACTTCTTGAATTCCGGGGCGACAAACAACCTGTAGGATATTACTCAATAATGAAACCCTTTACCCAACAGGAAATTATTGCTAAAAAAGGTGATACACTTTATATGTTTACTGATGGTTATGCCGATCAATTTGGTGGCCCTAACGGAAAAAAGTTTATGGCTAAACAGCTCAAAAAAACAGTGTTGGTTATGGCACATTTACCATTGAACATACAGCAGGTAGTATTGAAAAAAACATTTGCAGAATGGAAAGGAGAGCTTGACCAGGTAGATGATGTAACAGTTATTGGCGTGAGACTGGGCTGAGGACTTGTATTGAATATATATGATATTAATTGAAATAGTTTTGATTTATACTGAATCTTACTAAACCCTCCCCGCTAGCAAAAACAGCACCGCCATACGCACCGCCACACCATTCTCTACCTGTTCAAGAATAATGCTTTGGCTGCTGTCAGCTACATCGCTTGTAATCTCAACTCCACGGTTGATAGGGCCGGGGTGCATAATGATTATTTTCTTGGAAAGTGAATCAAGCAGCTCTTTGTTTAAACCAAAAAGCATGGTGTATTCCCGTAAAGATGGGAAATATTTTATGTCCTGGCGTTCTAACTGAATACGAAGCATATTAGCTACATCACACCACTCCAGTGCTTTCTTAAGGTTATGCTCTACCTTAACTCCAAGACTGCTGATGTATTTAGGCATAAGAGTACTGGGCCCGCAAACCATTACTTCAGCACCTAATTTTTGCAGGCAAAAAATATTGGAAAGCGCTACCCTGGAATGGAGAATATCACCTATAATAGCTATTCTTTTCTTCTTAATGTTTCCTAATTTTTCCCTGATAGAATAGGCATCTAACAATGCCTGTGTAGGGTGTTCATGAGCTCCGTCACCAGCATTAATGATTTTTGCATCTACATGTTTTGACAAAAAAACGGCTGCTCCCGGGTTGGGATGACGCATCACCACCATATCCACTTTCATGGCCAGTATGTTATTTACAGTATCTATCAGTGTTTCTCCTTTTTTTACTGAAGAGGTAGAAGAAGAAAAATTAATAACATCGGCACTCAACCGTTTTTCAGCCAGCTCAAAAGAAAGTTTGGTACGAGTAGAGTTTTCAAAAAAAAGATTGGCTATAGTAGTATCACGTAACGAAGGAACTTTCTTAATAGGGCGGTTAATAACTTCTTTAAAGTTTTCTGCCGTGTTTAATATCAGATTTATATCGTCAGCATTAATATCTTTAATTCCCAGTAAATGTTTGGTACTTAGTTTAGTCATTTTAATTTAGTTAATTATGATTTAGAGATTTGGAGAATCCTGACCTGTCGTCAGGACAGGTTAGTGAATTGATAATCCGATAGCCTATCGGATCAAAAATTTAAATCTTTTAATCTGCAATTCTCCTATTCTCCAACTCAACAATTCTCCAACTCAACAATTCTCCAACTCAACAATTCTCCAACTCAACAATTCAAAAGTGTTACTTTATCAGCCCCATCTGTTTCTTCCCATTCTACTTTTACCTGTTCGGAGGTAATAGAATCTATAGTTTTACCAATATATTTAGCCTGTATTGGCAGATGACGACTCAACCTGCGGTCAATCAATACAAGCAGTTCCACATCTTTTGGCCTGCCAAAAGCCAGCATAGCATCTAATCCTGCGCGTATGGTTCTGCCCGTATATAAAACATCATCAATGAGTACAACATTTTTATTATCTATGTCAAAATCTATATCAGTACTTTTAGGTATCAGTTCTTTCTGACGAAAATCATCGCGGTAAAAAGTAATATCCATGCTGCCGCATCTGATTTCTTTTTTTTGGGATTTTCCAACTGTTGGATTTAATATTTCAGTAAGTTTTTTTTGGATACGTTTTGCAAGAAAAATACCTCGTGGCTGTAGCCCTATTAGTACAGTTTGAGAAAAATCATTATGTACTTCAATCAGTTGATAACAAAGCCGGGTAACGGTGATTTCAAAGTGTTTGCTATCTAAAATGACGCGGGGTTTCATACTGGGCAGCAAAGATACATTTATTTGTTTGTTTTGCAATAGTTTTAGTCAGAAGTCAGGAGCCTGCCTGTCCGGCATACGGGCTGGAGAAAAGGGAATGCAACTGGCGGTTGGCAATAAGCAATAGGAATATATTCATAATTCGCAGCTCTTGTTCATCTGTCAGAAAATAATATTTGTCACAAAAAAAATAAGTATATTGAAACATTCCCCAAACATAGCCGTATAGCTTTTTAGTTTCAAAACTATATATTTATGAGGCAACTAAAAATCTCCAAACAGGTTACTAATCGCGAAACAGCGTCACTTGATAAATATTTACAGGAAATAGGCAGAGTTGAAATGATTACTGCAGAAGAAGAGGTGGAGTTAGCCCGCAGGATACGTGCCGGTGATCAGGCTGCTCTGGAAAAACTTACTAAAGCTAATTTACGTTTTGTGGTTTCTGTATCCAAACAATATCAAAATCAGGGACTTAGCTTGCCTGATTTGATTAATGAAGGCAATTTAGGCTTAATAAAAGCCGGCCAGCGTTTTGATGAAACTCGTGGTTTTAAATTTATATCTTATGCTGTTTGGTGGATACGTCAATCCATTCTTCAGGCATTAGCTGAACAATCCAGGATAGTGCGTTTACCTCTCAATAAAATAGGCTCTATAAACAGAATCAACAAAACATTTGCAAAGCTTGAACAGGAATTTGAACGTGAGCCAAGCCCTGAAGAAATTGCCGGTATTCTTGAAATTACAGAGCTTGAGGTTAAAGAATCAATGAAGATTACAGGTCGTCACGTATCTATGGATGCCCCATTGGCTATGGGCGATGAAAATGCCGGAAATATGTATGATTTAATGGAGGCAGATGATAGTCCAAGCCCGGAAAACGGTTTAATTAATGAATCGTTACGCAGGGAGATTGAACGTGCTTTATATACCCTTACTCCTCGTGAAGCGGATGTGATAAGGATGTATTTTGGTTTAAATGTAGACCATGCCATGACATTGGAAGAAATTGGCGAAAAATTGGATCTTACCCGTGAACGCGTGCGTCAAATCAAAGAAAAAGCGATACGCAGACTAAAACAAACATCACGCAGCAAGATATTAAAAACTTATTTGGGATAGGCAAAATATTTTTGAGTTATTGTGGGAGCGGAAAAGGTAAATCTTCACTTTTTTCGCTCTTTTTTTGTACTTTTGATTACAACAACAAACCCCCGCTTATATATGTCCCATTTAATTGCCCCTTCTGTATTATCAGCTGACTTTGCTAACATTCAGCGTGATGTTGAAATGATTAACAACAGCCAGGCCGATTGGTTTCATGTAGATATTATGGATGGAATGTTTGTTCCAAATATCTCTTTTGGCTTCCCTGTAATTAAAGCAATTAAAAAGCATGCAAAGAAACCCTTAGATGTACATTTAATGATTGTTGAGCCTGACAGGTATCTGCAAAATTTTAAAGAAGCAGGAGCTGACATTTTAACTGTTCATATAGAAACATGCACCCATTTGCACCGCACCATCCAGGCAATTAAAGCATTAGGTATGAAGGCTGGTGTTGCTATTAATCCGCATACTTCAGTGAACTTGCTTATCGATATCATTACAGATATTGATTTGGTTTGTGTTATGAGTGTAAACCCTGGTTTTGGTGGCCAGAAATTTATTGAAAATACGTATCATAAAATTTCCACGCTGACGGAATTAATAAAGGTATTCAAATCGAAAGCTCTTATTGAGATTGATGGCGGGGTAGATATGAATAATTACAAAAGGTTAATTGATACTGGTGCTAATGTATTGGTTGCCGGCAATACAGTATTTTCATCTGCTAACCCGGTTGAAACAATTGCTTCCTTGAAAATAGTTGGAAGTTATGCACAATAAATTCAAATATTAGACTTCAATAGTTCGGTAGTTTTTTAATAATTTTGGCTAAAGCCTCATTATCATTGGTGTTTTAGTAGCCCCGACCTTAAGTCGGGGCAAATGTAAAACCCTCGATTATCAGGGGCTTCAGCCCAACCGAACAAAATATTACCGAAGTATTGAGACTTTATACAAGTTAGAATGTTATAGTTATTTAGAAAATTTAAAACTCGGTGAAATCAATACTTTTGAAAACCCAAAATAGTAAAAAAGCATATCCTGTGTCTTATACATTAAACGGGATAAATTTCCGCAATCCAGCCCACACTCTTCGACAAGCTCAGAGTGACCCGTGTGCCAGTCATACTGAGCTTGTCGAAGTATCTGGGTTGGCCATTTTGAAATATAACAATGCGGAAATTTATCCCGTGCACAGTATAACTTGTATAGGAGTCTAATATAAAACCCACATATTGAATCAAAAAAGAAAAATGAGAATTTTTAATTTTTCGTAGTTAAAATTCCTCATTTGAATTTATTACCTTTGCAGCCCATGAAAAAAGTAGCATTTTATACGTTGGGCTGTAAGCTGAATTTCTCGGAAACTTCTACTATTGCACGTTTGTTTGAAGAACAGGATTATCAAAAAGTTGATTTTAAAGAACCTTCTGATGTATATGTTATCAATACCTGTTCTGTTACTGCCAATGCTGATAAGGAATGTAAACAAATTGTAAAATCCGCATTAAACATATCTCCTGATGCTTATATTGTGATTATTGGCTGCTATGCCCAGTTAAAGCCGGAAGAAATAGCCAGTATTGATGGTGTTGACCTTGTACTGGGAGCTTCTGAAAAATTTAAATTACTTAATTATTTGAATGATCTCACTAAAAAATCAAAAGCAGAGATATATAGTTGCGAGATTGAAGAAGCCGACTTTTTTGTAGATGCTTATTCCTTTGGCGATCGTACACGGGTGTTTTTAAAAGCCCAGGACGGTTGTGATTACAGTTGTTCATTTTGCACCATTCCACTGGCAAGAGGTAGCAGCCGGAGTGATAACATTGCAAACGTTGTAAAAAATGCAACCGATATTGCTAAACAAAATATAAAAGAAATTGTACTTACAGGCGTTAATCTGGGAGATTTTGGAAAAAAAGTACAACACCAAAAGTCCGCAGCTCAAACAAAAGAAAAACAAGAAACATTCTTTGATTTAGTGAAGCAACTGGATAGGGTAGAGGGTATTGAACGGTTTCGGATTTCTTCTATTGAACCTAATTTGTTGAAAGATGAAATTATTGAGTATATAGCACAATCAAAACGATTTGTTCCCCATTTTCATATACCATTGCAATCAGGAAGCAATAAAATTCTGAAAGCAATGCGCAGGCGTTATTTGCGTGAGTTATATGCCGAGCGTGTTGCAACAATAAAAATGCTAATGCCTCATTGTTGTATTGGTGTGGATGTGATTGTTGGTTTTCCTGGCGAAAGCGATGAAGACTTCTTAAATACGTATAATTTCTTAAATGAATCACCTGTTTCTTACCTGCATGTATTTACCTATTCTGAACGTGATAATACCGATGCTATTCAGTTAAAAGGTGTTGTTCCCATTGCTGTTCGTAAAAAAAGGAATAAAATGCTACGCATTTTATCTGCTAAAAAATTACGTCATTTTTATGAACAGCATCTTGGGGAAACACGAACGGTATTGTTTGAAGGTGATAACAAAGGTGGCTTTATGCACGGTTTTACTGATAACTATATCAAAGTAAAAACACCATTCAATGCGGCATTAATCAATCAGTTAAAACCCGTTTCCCTTAAAGAAATAGATGCTGATGGATGTGTTTTGATTAGGCATTTGGCAAAGGAAATTATGCCAATTCTTAATATGAATAATCCATGCCCCCCTCCTTACGCTTGCGCTGAAGCTACAGCATAGGCGCTGAAGGAGGCAGATCAAGGCGACAGCCTCTCAATCTTCCAATTATTACCTTCTTTTGAGTATAAAATCCTGTCATGCAAACGACTGGGGCGGCCTTGCCAGAATTCAATACTCGAAGGTTTTAGCAAATAACCTCCCCAATGTGGCGGACGTGTAATTTCTTTTCCGGCAAATTTTTCTGAAATTTTTTCATATGCTTTTGTAAGCTTATCACGGTTGGCAATTACTTTGCTTTGTTCAGATGCCCAGGCTCCAATTTTGCTGCCATGTGGACGTGTGTTAAAATAAAGGTCAGATTCTTTTGTACTTTGTTTTCTGGCAATTCCTTCAATACGTACCTGTCGTTCTAACTCAGGCCAGAAAAATAGTAAAGCACAATATGGATTCTTTGCTATCTCACAACCTTTGCGGCTGTTATAATTAGTGTAATATACAAATCCCCCTTTACTAAAATTACGTAACAGTAAAACACGTGCTGATGGTCTGCCTTCTTTTGTTGCTGTGCATACTGTCATTGCATTTGGTTCATTTACCTGGGCATCTATCGCTTCTTTGAACCATTTTTCAAACTGAACAATCGGATTGGCATTCACCTCATTTTCGCTTAATATTTCCTTTGCAAAATCCTTTCTAAGTGTGTTGATGTACGATTTTAAATCTTTCATTTATTATTTGAGGGTATTGATTATTGAGTTATCGGAATGTTGGAATATTGATTATTGATTATTGATTATTGATTATTGCCAACTATTAATTACTCTCCACTCTCCGCTCTCCATCCTATGAACTACGAACTACCAACTAAAGACTTATCAGCTGATTCATTTAACTTTTCAGTTAATTTCTTTGAAGTATCATTGAAATACCTTTTCTGTTTATAAGCCACCACCCAACGGATACCATTAACAGCATTGGTTAAAAACAGTTCATCTGCCCCAAGCAATACACTTTGTGTTATAGACATTTCGTAAACCGCAATGCGATTGGCTTGTGCAATTTCAATAACTTTTCTGCGCATTACACCATCAATACAGCCCTCTGCAATTGGTGAGGTATATAACACTCCGTTTTTAACTGCAAATATATTGGAGCTGATAGCTTCTGTAATATTTCCTTTGTCATTGGTTAAGATACACTCGTCCAAAGCATGAATATTTTTATAAATGCCTGCCAACACATAAATAGCACTGTTGGCTGTTTTTAAGGCTGCTAAAGGTCCGGGAGATTTTTTAAACTCGGTAAAAATATCTATAGTATATCCTTTTGTGTTAAGTGTATAACCTTTTTCTTCTATTGAAGTTACTTCTATTAAATATGAAACAGTATTGTTCTCCGGAGCATAATACCCGCCATCATTGCGGTAAATTGTAAGTTTGGCGCGCCCGTCAGAGCTGATACCATTCTTTGCTGCAAGCTCTGTTATTGAATTTTCAAAAAATGTTTCGTTGAAAAAATCTGTGGGTTGCATTTTGAAAATCCCCATCCCATTATTCAAACGTTGTATATGTTCTTTTATAAATTGGGGTTTATGATAAGCAATACGAATGGTCTCAAATAATGCATCCCCATATTTAAAAGCCCTGTTCTGCACCAAAAATAAAGGTTGATCAGCTCTTACATAGGCTCCATTATGGTTGACAAATTGTTGCATGAGCGTATGAAGATATTTAGTTGATTTGATTTAAAATTAATTTTAATGAACTGTTGGCTTCTATCAGTATACCTTTTACTCCCGCTTTTTCTGCAGCTTGCACATCTCGTTCTTTGTCACCAATAAAGTAGGATGTTGTTGCATCTATATCAAAGCGCGATAATGCCTTTTCTATAAACAAGGAATCCGGTTTACGGCATATACAGCGGCTTACATCAGGATGGTGTATGCAATAATAAATTTCAGAAAGAGTAATATTGTTTTTTTTGAGCTCTATTAATAAATAATCATGCAGCATTTCAACATCTTTCTGCATGTACAATTCTTTTGCAACTCCACTCTGGTTAGAAACAATAATTAGCAGATATCCTTTTTCCTGTAGCAATTGTAATACTTCTATCAGGTCAGGTAAAATCACAAAATCTTCCAAACGGTGTGTATATCCCCGTTCCACATTTATTACTCCATCTCTGTCTAAAAATATTGCTTTGTTTGCCATTGTTATTACTATCCCTTTATCTGTTGAATAAATTCCATTGCTAAACCAGGTTTCAATGCTATTGTAAATACAATACCGTAAATAGCTCCCCAGAAATGGGCATCATGCCCTATATTGCTCTGTCCCCGTTTTCCCAAATAATACTCTATCCCAAGAAAAATTAATCCAAATAAGTAAGCAGGAACAGGTATTGGTAAAATCAGCAGCATCAGTTTTTGTGTTGGTGCCAGAACAATAAATGCAAATATTACGGCAGATACAGCCCCAGAGGCACCCAATGCGTTATAGTAAACATTATTCTTATGTTTTTCATATGAATACAGAGAGGAGGTTGCCAGGCTGCTGATGTATAGTAAAATATAAAGTAAAGTACCTTTTTCTCCATATACGCCACTATCGCAGAACATAGCTTCTACAGCTCCACCAAACATATATAATGAAAACATATTAAATGCAAGATGTACCCAGTCACCATGAATCAGGCCGCTCGAAAAAAGCCGGTACCACTCTTTGTTCCTGTTAATCATATACGCATTAAACATTAGTTTGCCTTTAACTGATTGATTATCCATGAACATAACGGATACGGCTACAGTGACGATAATGATGATAAGTGTAATCATGGATATAAAGATAGGGAATCGGCTACTTTAAATACTTTCTATTTTTTTGCCAATTTTTAATTATTTTTTCTTTTTCGTTTCAATGATTAGCCGCAGCGACTGGTCATACGTAAAATAATTCCAAGCCCAGTTAATAAATACAAACAGCCGGTTTTTTACTCCAACAATAGCCATCAGGTGAACAAACATCCATACTATCCATGCGAAAAAACCCTGAAATTTTAGGTACGGCAAATCGGCTACTGCTTTGTTTCTGCCAATGGTAGCCATTGAGCCTCTGTTTTTATAGCTAAATGGTTTCAGTGGTTTATTCAGCAACATAATTTTGAAATTTTTTGCCAGTAAACGTCCCTGTTGTATTGCTACCTGGGCTACCTGCGGATGGCCATTTGGGTAATCCGGCTCTGTCATAAAAGCAATATCGCCAAGGGCAAAAATAGCAGAATAACCTTCCACTTTATTGTATCGGTCAACCTTTATACGATTGGCTTTGGTAATTATCTTAGCCTCTAATCCTTCAATTTTATTACCTGTTACACCGGCTGCCCAAACCAACGTATTGGTTTTTATTGTTGTACCATCTTCAAGATAAACGATACTACCATCATAATCTTTAACACGTGCATTCAGCATCACATTAACTCCGATATCAATCAGGTATTTTTTTGCTTTATCAGAGGCCGCTTCAGACATGGTACCCAGCACACGCGAAGAACCTTCTAACAAATGTATTTGCATCATCTGAAAATCTAATTCAGGGTAGTCTTTGGGTAATATATATTTTTTCATTTCCGCCAGAGTTCCTGAAACTTCAACTCCTGTTGGCCCTGCACCCACAACCACAATATTCATCAACCCTTTTTTTATTTCATTATCTTCAACAATTAAGGCATTTTCATAATTTTTTAGTATGGTATTTCTTAGCGTAAGAGCTTCTGATACTGATTTCATTGGAATAGCATTCTCCATCAGTTTTGCATTTCCAAAAAAGTTGGTATTGGTTCCTATAGCTATTACTAAATAATCATAATTGATGATGCCAATACTCGTATATATCTGATTATTATTTGGTACAATTTGGATAACCTCTGCAATACGGATATGTATGTTTTTAGCTTTCTGAAAAATTTTTCGGAATGGAAAAGAAATAGCGCTGGGTTCAAGCCCTGAAGTTGCTACCTGGTAAAAAAGAGGTTGAAACTGATGGTAATTGTTCTTATCAATTAATACTATCTGGTAACCGGAGTTAGAAAGCTGACGGGCCAGTTTAAGTCCGCCAAAACCCCCTCCAATGATTACAATACGTTTTTGAGTTGTTTCTTTTATATTAGCTTTCATATAAGCAGTCAAAATTAATTATGAATTTAGTAATTGAGAAATATAAGTTCTTATTTATTATGCCCTTTTACTGTAAATACTGAGGTATATTCTTGTTTTTGAGCAAAGTATTTTGTTACTTTACTGAAAACTGTATACCTATGTCAACAATAAGATTAAAATATAATTTCTTTTGTTTGATATCGGTGCTAATCCTTGATTTGAAAGCACAAGATGCTTATAATCAATCTGTTGTTACCATTATTGGGGATGATCCGGTTGAGGTAAATAATACTCAGGATTTTGTTAATACCAATCTATATAATCAACGCGATAACCCGCCTGAACATCAAACTATAATTAATGATAACCAGAACGTAGTTGTTCCCTCATTAGAGAATGGGTTTCACATGCGTTTTGAGATAACTTATGCAAAGCCTGCAGAAAGGCTGGGTGGTGCTTCTTTTGCTACCTCGTCCTATAATTATGAAGAATATGAAAAAGCAGAAAAGAGAACTGTCTCTTTAGCGGAACGCAAGTTCAATGCAAAAAAGAAATTAAGAAAATGGCTGCCTAAAAGAAAGAAAAAATACCGTCCTACGCTTTGTGGCCGTTTTTGACGCTTTGTGTTAAAATTTAACATTCAGGGAAAGACCGGTTATATACTGGTTCAGGTAAGCTGTATTGATGAGTGTTGGGTGAATATTCAATGACAGGTCATCATCTTCTACGCTGAAATTAAACAGGTGAGCATCAACGCTTGCATCTATAACATTCATAAAATATAGCAATGTGGCACCAATTACTGATAGATCGCGGTAACGGTGATAATATTTTTGCAGCATGTTTAAATCATTGTCAGAGTATTTGGGGTAATTACCAACTGTTCCGGGACCATTATACAGTCGGACTTTATATGCGTTACGATATTCAATGTATTTGGCATGATTAAAATTAAACGAATAACCAAGACCAACCATTCCGGCATATATGATTGGAGCCTTCCAGTATTTTTTGTTGTATATCTGTCCTGCTCCGGGTAAAATGGCTGACATAGTTGCTGCCATTCTGGGAGAATGTTGTTTGGGGATATTAAATTTTTTAGCGATTATATTTGTTTTGGCAGAATCACTTATTTGTGAAACTGCAGGCATATAAAAAACAGCTGCAAACACCATTAAATAAATCAACCTAAACCATTTATTGTTGAAATAGTATGGCTTTTTTAGAGCAGGCATAGTTGATGGATTCGGTACGATGGGGAAAAATCAAAAAGAGCTACTATACATCCAACAGGTCAATGATACGTTTCAAATCATTATCCGATTTAAAAGGGATAATAATTTTACCTTTTCCAGTGGATTCACGGTTGATATTTACTTTGGTGTTAAATACTGCACGCAAGTCTTCTACAATTTTCTTCTGTTCAAATGTTAAGCTGATTTTTGAAGGTTTTGTATCGTTGTTTTTATCCGCACCAGCAGCACGTTCTGTTTTTATACCTTTGGCAAGATTTTCAACATCACGTACTGATAGGTTATCTGCTACAATTTGATTGTATAAGTCAATTTGTTTATCTGTATCTTCAATATTTATCAATGCGCGCGCATGACCCATTGAAATATCCCCATTACGAATGGCTAATTGTATTTCAACCGGCAACTTTAACAAACGTAAG
Organism: Bacteroidota bacterium; assembly: GCA_023251835.1. Taxonomy (GTDB): domain Bacteria; phylum Bacteroidota; class Bacteroidia; order 2-12-FULL-35-15; family 2-12-FULL-35-15; genus 2-12-FULL-35-15. The sequence continues at coordinate 30,629 of JAHEXZ010000034.1, forward strand.
TAATTAGTAATGGTAGAACGTTGTTTACTTACCTTTTGCGACAGTTGTTCCTGTGTTAATGTACATTCATCAATTAAACGTTTATAACTGATAGCAACTTCAATAGGGTCGAGGTTTTCGCGTTGAATATTTTCTACAAGTGCCATTTCAAGCATTGCCTGATCATTTGCAATGCGTATGTATGCCGGAACACTTTTTAAACCGGCTATTTGTGACGCACGGAAGCGCCTTTCTCCGGAAATCAGCTGATATTTGTCATAGCCCAGCTTACGAACAGTTACCGGTTGTATAATACCATGTTCTTTGATAGAAGCAGCTAATTCATTCAGTGCTTCCTCTTCAAAATGAGTTCGAGGCTGAAAGGGATTGGTTTCAATAGCAGTTATTTCAATTTGTGCTATGGCGCCTACCACTTTACTTTCGCCTTCTGTTTTATTTTTGCTGGTGATATCAGTATTAGCATTTTCCAACAATGCACTTAAGCCTCTTCCTAATGCGTTTCGTTTAGTTGACATTTTTACCCTCCTAACCTCCCCACAAGGGAGGAATTTATTTTATATTATTTATAAGTTAGTAAACGATTTAGAATTTGAGTACCTTTTTCCCTTCCTGTATTCTAACACTTAACCTGGTTCCTCCCCTGTGGGGAGGTTAGGAGGGGTGTTTAATTTTCCTCCACCACATTAATAATTTTTTCAGCATCATTTAGCCGTGTAAGCCCATTTTTTTGCAACAATTCGCGGGCAAGGTTCAGGTAATTGATAGATGCTTTTCCGCTGGCATCATGCATAATGATGCTTTGTCCAAAGCTTGGAGCTTCTCCCAGCTTGGTATTACGCTGAATAATAGTATCAAATACCATTTGTTGAAAATGGGTTTTTATTTCATCTACTACCTGGTTACTAAGACGTAAACGCATATCATACATGGTGAGCAGTATACCTTCTATTTCTAAGTTTGGATTAAGGCGCGACTGAATAATTTTAATGGTATTTAACAATTTACCCAGCCCTTCCAAAGCAAAGTATTCACATTGTACAGGTATCAAAACTGAATTGGCAGCAGTTAATGCATTAATTGTAATTAAACCTAATGATGGTGAGCAGTCGATAACAATAAAATCATATTCATTTTTAATTTTATCGAGTGTCATTTTCATCATTTTTTCCCGTTGAGGAAGGTTAATCATTTCAATCTCGGCACCTACTAAATCAATATGGGCAGGTAAAAGAAAAAGATTGGGCGTTTCTGTCTGAAGAATGGTATCTCTTGGATCTACACCATCAATAATACATTCATAAATGCCTGTTTTTATATTGCGCGGATCAAAACCTACACCCGAAGTTGAATTGGCCTGTGGGTCAGCATCTATCAGCAGCGTTTTATATTCAAGCACTGCTAAACTGGCCGACATGTTTATAGCAGTTGTTGTTTTACCAACCCCGCCTTTTTGATTTGCTATTGCTATTATTTTTCCCATCTATGAATTACGTATTTTAAACGAATATGTATTTACTTGTTCGATTGTTTAATTGTTTAATTGTTAGACTGTTATGCTGGTTAATTGCCTCTCCAACTCCCGTCAACTTCTAACTCCTAACTCCTAACTCCTTACTTTCCCCAACATTAAATAGAATCAACTCACTACCGGCTTGTGCAAATTTTTTTACGGCTTCATCTTTATCAATTTTAATCATTCCGAAAGTATCATAGTGCATACCTATTATCTTACGACAATTGATAAATTCAGCAGCTATAATGGCATTATCTACACCCATAGTGAAATTATCACCAATTGGTAAAAAAGCAAAGTTGATGGTACGGTAATTACCAATCAGTTTCATGTCATAAGTAAGAGCAGTATCACCGGCAAAGTAAAAATTTCCTTGTGTCGATTCAATAATAAAGCCCATCGGGTTACCTCCATAGCTTCCATCAGGAAGGCTGCTCGAATGGACTGCTACAACACATTTTACATTTCCGAAATCAAACTTGCTTTTACCTCCTATGTTCATAGGGTGGGTATTGGAAATATTATTTTTGTTTAGCCAGTTATGAATTTCAAACGTACAGATTACCTTAGCTCCGGTATGTTTTGCAATGCTAATGGCATCTGCAATATGATCTTCATGGCCATGAGAAATAAGTATGTAATCTGCCTTAATGGAAGAAACAGTAATATCTTTTGCTAAAGCATTCGAACTTATAAAAGGGTCAAAAAGAAGATGTTTGCCATTCACTTCAACTCCAAAACAGGAATGGCCATAATAGGTTATTTTCATAAAAAAATAAATACGTTACTTTGTAATCCAATTTTCACTAAAAATACGGATTTTTGTGGCAGCCCCACATGAAACTTATTAAGAGTTTTTAAACAGTTTTTTGTTAATAATGTATACTGAATCATACTGGGTTTGCGATTAGCAAAGCAGGTTAGAGTCAGCCGAAGTATAACACCCGATGATAACGATTATAGCAGGTACGAACAGGCTAGAGAGCAATACGTTGAAAGTTGCAAAGCATTACCAGCGATTGATTGAAAATCGAGGTTTGCAGGCTAAACTTTTATCATTGGAAAAAGTTCCTGTTGATCTTGCTTTTAATGAATTGTATGGTAATCGATCCGTTGCTTTTCAAGAAATTCTGAATGAGTATATTATTCCGTCCCGTAAATTTGTAATCATAGTTCCTGAATACAATGGAAGTTTCCCGGGAATATTGAAAACTTTTATTGATGCTATACATCCTGACTTGCTGAGAGGAAAGAAAGCTGCATTTGTTGGTGTTTCCAGTGGCAGGGCTGGTAATCTGAGAGGAATGGAGCATTTAACAGGTGTTTTGATGTACCTGGGTGTGTTTGTTCATCCTAACAGGTTGCCTGTTTCAGGCATTTTGACATTATTAGATAGCCAGGGAAACCTAAAGGATGAGAATACAAAAACAGTGTTGGAAAAGCATGCAGGCGATGTTGTGAATTGGTAAGAAATTTTCACTTAGTAAAGTTTTCAAAATAACTTCCTCAATCCACGCACATATTTCGACAAGCCCAATATGACTCACGCGCGGTCAGTCAGAGCTAGTTTACCCTGAGCAAAGTCGAAGGGAAGACTGTGGGTGGCAATTTGAAAATGAATCATATTTCTTTTGTCGAAGTTATATTGAAAATTTCTCTTATATACTGAGCGAATGGGTTTGCTGGTTTTTGTATACCCATTCAGTCGAAGTATACACTCCATTTAAGGTATAATTGAATTTATCCGGTATTCAATATTTCCATTTCTTTTCTTAAAAAATTTTTCAAAATTTTCGCTGCTTATTTCGAGGTTTTTATCAGGAAAGGCAATTGTTATGTTTTTCAAATTGACCCGGTCATTGGTTGTTTTCTGGTTATGATTTTCATAATGGTCGTTTGTCAAACTTCCCATTATTATTACACTTTTTGCAGGTAATGTTATTCCAATGTTGTATAATGAACTATCTGAATCTATAACAGGAAACTTACTACTCCAGTCAATATCACCGGAAGGATTGAGTTGATAAACAGCCGGCTCTGTATCAAACGTACCAAATCCATTGTTAGATTCATTAAGTGTATAATTAATTGTAATTGGGAAGTTTGTTTCATTAACAATAATAAAATATTCCTGCCAGGAGCAGCCACCGAAAAAGGGGAGAAGCAGCAGAAAAAGATATAAACAACGCAATTTCAATCTTAACAAAATGTTTTATGGAGATATGAAAACCGGATATACTGGCTTTTGAGACAGCCTCAAGCCGAAGTATAAACTAAAACACTGCAATTTTATCTGATATATATTGCCCGGATTTTAATTTATCAACAATTTTTGAAAATGCATCAATTGTATAATTTACATCTTCAATGGTGTGAACAGCAGTAGGTATAATCCGTAAAATAATCATTCCTTTGGGAACTACCGGATATACTACCATTGAGCAGAAAATATTAAAATTTTCGCGTAAATCCAAAATCAGGTTGGTTGCTTCGGGGATAGAACCATTCATATACACAGGTGTTACAGGGGAGTTGGTTACTCCAATTTCAAATCCTGCTTTCTTCAATCCACTTTGCAATGAACGGGTAATTTCCCACAATTTATTTTTTAATTCGGGTTTAGAACGCATTAATTCTAATCGTTTTAATGCTCCTGCAACTAATGGCATTGGTAATGATTTTGCAAATATTTGTGACCGCATGTTGTAGCGCAGGTATTCGATGATTTGTTCATCGCTCGATAAAAAACCACCTATAAGTGCAAATGATTTGGCAAATGTTCCGAAATAAATATCAATACCATCCTGGCAGCCCTGTTCCTGGCCTGTTCCACCACCTGTAGCACCCATAGTACCAATACCATGAGCATCGTCAACAAATAAACGGAACTGGTATTTTTTCTTTAAAGCTACAATTTCTTTCAGTTTACCCTGGTCGCCACGCATACCAAACACTCCTTCTGTAATTACCAGGATAGACCCATTTTGTTCTTCGGCCAGTTTAGTAGCACGTTGCAACTGTTTTTCACAATCTTCCATATCATTATGCTTAAATACATAACGTTTGCCCATATGTAAACGTACACCGTCCAATATACAGGCATGTGCTTCGGCATCATATACAATAACATCATGGCGGTCAACCAGACAATCAATAGCGGAAACCATAGCCTGGTAGCCAAAATTACAGAGTATGGTACTTTCTTTCTGAACAAAGGCCGACAGCTCTATTTCTAATTGTTCATGTAAACCAGAATTACCACTCATCATACGGGCACCCATTGGCATTGCAAAACCATATTTGGCTGCGGCATCAGCATCTGTTTTACGTACTTCGGGATGGTTAGCCAATCCCAGATAATTATTTAAACTCCAGTTTAAACGTTCTCTACCACGAAAAATCATACGTGGTGCTATATCACCTTCTAATTTAGGAAATGTAAAATAACCATGCGACTCTTTGGCGTGCATTCCTATCGGACCACGGTTGGCTTTGATTTTCTCAAATAAATCTTTCATAATAAATAGTGTTTTTAGGGTAGCTCTGCTTCTTTTCAAACCACGAAATTAAACTATTACAGCTTATCTTCAAAAACTTTTTTAGTTTATATATGTGTGAAAGCCATGCAACCGCCAATAAAAATAAATTATATACGCATGAAACTATGTAATAATTTTTGTTTGTATAACATGAGTTATCATTTATAAAAAAATAGTACCTTGGAAACCTCCTATGTTCTGATTAAAAATGGATAAGCTTAGAAAATACAAATTAATATTAGCTTCAAAATCACCAAGAAGGCAGTATTTGCTGAAAGAGCTTGGGCTTGATTTTGAAGTATACACTAAAGAAACTGATGAAAGTTTTCCGCATGACTTAAAGGCACAGGAAATACCGTTATACCTTTGCCGGAAAAAAGCGGATGCATTTGATAAAGAACTAACAGATAACACCATTGTAATCACGGCTGATACTATTGTCTGGATTGAAGGTCAGGTACTCAACAAACCCGAAAATTTTAATGATGCTGTACGGATGTTGAAGCTGCTTTCTGGTAAAAAACATCAGGTATATACCGGAGTTTGTTTAAAATCAAAGTATAAAACAAAAACACTTTATGCCCAAACGGATGTTTACTTCAAAGAATTATCGCGGGAGGAAATAGAATACTACATCATTAATTTTAATCCTTACGATAAAGCTGGTGCCTATGGTGCCCAGGAATGGATAGGATATATTGCAGTTGAAAAAATAGCAGGCTCATATTTTAATGTGATGGGGCTGCCAGTAAGGGAAGTATATGAGGAGTTGATGAGGTTCTGAATATTTTTTATTCAAGAGTAAATTCTATTTCGGCAGTTTGTAATTCGTCTTTATTACCAAAATCAAGCACGGCCATTGCTGAATATTTGCCTTTTTCAAGTTCTTTAGGTAATTCGAAGCGTAATTCTTTTTCGTATCCCGGAAAAATACTAAATTGTTTTACTTTTAATTTGCTTTGCCTTCCGGTAAGGATGCTGGTAAGCTCAATATAATACAAACAATAGCCAATTCCATCACCGGTATTTTTAGCTTTCATCACCAATGTATTACCATTTTTAGGTCCCGCTTTTACATATTTCATTGATTGTATTTCAACACTGTTTACAGCTACATTAGGAGGGTTTTGAAATACATTAACTCCAAAGCTCATTCCTGCACTTATGCCCATTCCCATTGTATTAATGTTTGTGTTAGGTGCTTGTAATTTTGGTCTTTCAATAACCTGGTCTATGATTAGGGTTGTCCACATGGCGATAGCATAAATGTCTCCAGGAGGAATATCGAGGGTTACGCTGATTGTTTTTGCCTCATAAGGTTTTAATTCTATCAGAGTAGGAGATACTACAACGTATTTTGAAAGTGCATTACGATAATCTGATTTTACACCAACATCCTGCTGTCCATCCTGTCCTAAACCATAATCCTGAAAAGTAACCTGGTAAGTTATCTTTTTTTTAGTGTCATTGGTAATCTTTATTGTTTTGGTTTGGGTTGTTCCAGGTTTTGTATTAAAACGCAGGGTAGATGGAGAAACAGAAACACCTGTTTCTATTTCATTCTGATTACCTGATGTCGGATTGCCGGTGCCTTGAGCAATAGATAATGTAATTTGCATTATGCACGCAAGGCTCATTAAAATAATTTTTTGTAACATATTAAGGGGTTTTTTTGTTATTCTTTAAACGCTGCATAGTGTTTTCCGTAAAAATACTAAAACAATCCATAGTTTGCTCCAATTGTACGGTAATATGAAAAAATTGGTTTTGTTTTTTGTGGAAAGAATACAGTTATTTTATAAAGCAAATTAATTTTTCTTAAATAAATTGTAAATCCAATCTGTTTGCTTATATTTGCAGTCCGAAAAAATATAAAAGTAAAAGAAATGAAAGCAGGAATTCACCCGGAAAATTATCGTTTAGTGGTATTTAAAGATTTAAGCAACGATTATGCTTTTTTGACTAAATCATGTGTAGAAACGAAAGAAATTATTAAATGGGAAGACGGCAATGAATATCCGGTTGTGAAATTAGAGATTTCGCACATGTCGCATCCTTTTTATACGGGTAAAGTTAAATTGGTAGATACAGCTGGTCGCGTTGATAAATTCCGCACCCGTTACGCTAAAAAAGAAGGTAAATAATTATTACCTTTATAAGGTTAAAAGAATCCCTCACCAATACTGTTGGTGGGGGATTTTTGCTTTTTATTTGTGCAGGCTGATTTTTTTTGTGAGTAATTTTTCCGGTAACTGAACTGTTAAAAAATATAGTCCGGGTTCTGTGCCTCTCAAATCAATAACCTTGTTATGGCCGTAACTGACTTTTTCGGAAAAAACAACCTGGCCTAACATATTGCTTATATTCATTGTGGTTTCATTAACAGGCATTTTATCCAGTTTAATATATATGATGCCGTCAGAAGGGTTGGGATAAATATCAATGGAATTATTACTATAATCATCAACAGCTACAGTGGTGCTCAACGTACCGATAGAATTTAGTTTGAGCATCATAATTTCATCGGTAGAGCTGAAGCTTTCTGTATGTCCGATGGCGATGAAGCCACCATCTGATGTTTGCCGGGCTGTATAACAATGTTCGTGGTCTGCACCACCATAATGCTGGGTCCAGAGAGTATCACCTGACGTATTTATTTTAATAAGCCACATATCAGGATTGACCCATCCAAAGCTGCGGCTATGTCCGGCAATAATATATCCTTCGTCAGAAGTAGGCTGAATCATTTTGCCGGTATCTTTTTTATCGCCTCCATAGTTTTTGTCCCAGATAATGGTACCATTATTACTTGTTTTGACTATTTTTATATCTACATCACCTGCACCTGAGCTGCTATCGCGAATACAAAACATCAAACTACTATCACTATTTTCCAGGGTGAATATTCCCTCATCATACAATACCCCTCCAATAGCCCGGGTCCACAACGTATCTCCGGTTGAATTTGTTTTTACTATCCAGGCATCACTATTTCCATGACCATAGCTATATGTTTGGCCAATCATAATATATCCGCCATCTGCACATTGCTTCACTGAAGCACCGGCTTCATAAGCTCCACCACCATATTCTTTGCTCCATATAACATCGCCATCAATATTGATTTTTGTCAGGTAAGCATTGTAATCAGGTGTGGCAAGGCCATTTGTAAAACCCACTATCATATAGTTATCATCAGCAGTAGGTACTATTTCCCGGCCTTGCTCATTTCCATAGCTTCCATAAGTTTTTGTCCATAAAGTATCACCAGATGTGTTTATCTTTAACAGGTAGGTATCGTAATCGCCTCCACCAAAACTTTGTGAATAGCCTAATACGAAATAATTTCCATCATTTGCTTTTAATATACAACTTGCAAAGTCAGGTAATGCACCTCCGTATGATTTTGTCCATTCAATATCCCCTAAGCTATTGGTTTTAAAAATGTATACATCGGTATCCTCAAAAATGTTATTGGTGGTCATTCCTACTGCAATATATCCTCCATCACTGGTTGGTAGTACATCTAATCCATCCTTATCGTAAAAACTGGAATATACTTTCTGAAAAGTAACCTGGCTAAGAATAACGGAAGGCAAAAAATATATTGCCATTGCAGCTAAGTAATTTTTGTAATTCATTTTCATAATGTTTGATGTTTTATTGCACTACAATTTTTTTCCTAATCTTTATTAAATCTGCTGTCATAATCTCAACAAAGTAAATTCCTTTTGCTTGTGTTGACAGGTTGATAACAAATTCGGATGATGTTTTGTAGAGTTCTTTATTAGCAATTTGTCCAAAACAATTTGTAATGGTTATTTTGATATTTTTTGTATCTGTATTATTTAAATTAAGGGTAAAAATGCCGGTTCCTGGATTGGGATAAATAGTATAATTTTCATTGGCAATATATTCTTTTATTGTAGTTGGGATATCAATTGTAAAATTCCATGTTGTTGAATCATTTATTCCCAGGTAATTGTTATTGGCTGTATCTTTAAATACTCCTGCCACCATTTCTATATTTACCAAGGCATTAGGAGTAAAATCATCAGCATCAATAGTAACTATATTATTTGCTATAGTTACATTTGCTCCTGCCACATCAACTGTTTGGGTAACAATGCCTCCTTCCTTAATAAGGATGTTTCCTGTTCCTTTTTGTATATTTTTATTAAAAGTTATTGTCAGGTCTGCATTGCCGGGTATGTTAATGGCATTATCGGGAGGATTGTAGTTGATAACAACAGGTGTATCGGCAACGGTAAAATTCCATGTTGTTGAATCATTTATTCCCAGGTAATTGTTATTTGCCATATCTTTAAATACTCCTGCCGCCATTTCTATATTTACCAAGGCATTAGGAGTAAAATCATCAGCATCAATAGTAACTATATTATTTGCTATAGTTACATTTGCTCCTGCCACATCAACTGTTTGGGTAACAATGCCTCCTTCTTTAATAAGGATGTTTCCTGTTCCTTTTTGTATGTTCTTATTAAAAGTTATTGTCAGGTCTGTATTGCCGGGTATGTTAAAGGCATTGTCGGGAGGATTATAGTTAACCACAGTAGGTGCTATGGTATCAGTTCCCTGTGTGATTTTAGTGATAAAAACATCTGTTCTGCTATATGGGGTAATGGTATCGTTACCAAATACACCTCCTGCAAGCAAAGCTCCGGTGGCGTATATATTGCCATAAGCATCACTACAGATAGCGTTTCCAGATTCATAGCTGAGCAGTTCTATAGAATCAGCAACACCACTTACAGCTATAGCCCACTCAAAATCACCCGTATTGCTCAGTTTGGCCATAAATATCTCAGAACTGTCAACTCCGGCAAGTGTATAGGAGCCAAATGTTGCTGTTAAAGAAAACTGTCCGGTGATATACAGATTGCTGCCATCACAACCAATACCTCTGGCTCTGTCAATTAATTGGCCTCCTGCAGATTGTGCCCATAATGCATTGCCGGATGTATCATAACAAACAATAAATATTTCTGTCTGACCAGTGGTTATTAATGGAATTGTGTCAAATAACGCATAAGCATTATACTCACCGGTGATGTATATTTTTCCGACAGTATCCATTGTTAAAGACCAGCCTACGTCATCATAATCGCTGCCTGCAGATTTAACCCAGATAAGGTTTCCATCGGGTGCATATTTGGCAAGGAATAAATTTACATATCCATTAGAGCTGGCTAAAGTAGTGGATTCGAAAAGTGCATTGTCTGCATGCATACCTGTAATGTATACATTACCATCAGCATCGCATTTAACCGATTTTGCTTCGTCTCTGCCAGTGCTTCCGGCATGTTTTACCCACTGGAAGTTGCCAAGGCTGTCGTATTTAGCTAAGAATATATCTTTTCCCCCGTGCCCCGTAATGGCGATTCCACCGAAAGTGGCATTGTTTTCATAGAGTCCGCAGATGAATACATTGCCATTATTATCAGCAGCAATCCCCATGGCTTTATCATTATAATCCCCCCCCGCACTTCGTGCCCATAAAAGGTTTCCATCAAGATCATATTTCGCAAGAAAAACATCATTATCGCCAATGCAGGTTAAGGTAACAGTAGAGCTGTCAAAATAGATACTATTCCCATATCCTTCTATTTCACCTGCTATATATAGATAAGAACCATCACAATAGAGAGCCTGGGCATAATCTCCCAATGGCCCTCCTGCGGTAGTTATCCAAACCAAATCTCCGGAAGAAGTATATTTGGCGAGATAGCTATCATGGTTTCCATGGTCGGGTAATAGGATTCCACTAAAATCAGCATTCATCTCATATTTTCCTGCTACATAAACATTACCTAAGGTATCAGTTGCTATTCCATTTCCATAGTCATACGCCCATAAACCTTCGCGCTTTGTCCATTCAAAGTTTTGTGCATTAAGGTTGGCAATCAATAAATTAGAAGTAATGGTCAGGTATATTTTTTTCATATTTTTATTTGATTATGAATACTGATACCCATTGATACTGTTTTCACAAACATATACTTTGATATATCTGCCAAATCTTAATTTTCGTTGACAGAGCCTTTTCTATAGCTTAATACCAGGAACTATTTCTTGGCTTAGAATATTTTCGGCAAGCACCTCAGACGTTTCAATTTTTTCGTTAGTTTTTATAATTGCATATTTTTCCTTCAGTTGAAGAAAGGGTAATTCAAAAAAACGATAGGATAATGCAGTTATAAGGGCTAATGCCAGATGCACCAGCAGCAAAAAAACAGGAAAGTTTTGAAAAGAATATTTCTTATACAGTTCTAAAAACAGGTATACAATTAAGGGATTGAACATGTATATACCATAAGTTACTTTTCCAAACAAGTGAAGGATGTTAAACTTATTTACAGCAAATACAGCATCTGAATTAAACAGGAAATTGCCCATCCAATAGGCTATAAAAAGAACAAAAACGTACTTTTTCATAGTAGCGGTAAAAAAAGTACCACATTCATTATAATCTACATTTATAAAAATGAGAATAAAAATGGAGTAGATAATCAGCCTTATTGGCAATGAATGGTTAAATTCAAGCTTCTTCTGATAATACAGGTAGCCAAAGAGGCTCCCTAATGCTAAAACATCAATACGGCTGAGTGTATGTAAATACAAAACATCCCCATAATTTTCAATATGTGTAGCTGCATAAGCTCTGAATAAGATACTTATAAAAATAATGGTCAATAAAGCGGATGGAAGTTTCTTTACCGGAACAAAAGCTATTAATAACGGACAAACAAGATAAAAATGCTCTTCTATACATATTGACCATAAATGATCCGTTGCTACTGATTTTGTTCCCTGGTTAATGATATCAAAATTACCGGCAAATAAAAAATGGTACAGGTAGCCCGGGCTTTGTTCAAAAAAGAAATAAGTTAAAAGCGGGGCAAGAAGAATCATAAAAAAATAGAGCGGCCAGATACGAAATGCCCTGCGGATATAAAATTTTAATACATCTACTTTTCCATTTCTGTCATACTCGGCTAACAAAAGATAAGTGATTAAAAATCCGCTGATTATGAAAAATATATCTACTCCAATAGTAAAATTGTTTACAGAGCTCTCTATTTTATTGTATAGTTCAGGTGAAGTGCGGGAAGTAATAAATGCAGGATTTCCAAAATAGCTTTTCCATCCAAAAAAGCAATGTAAAATAACGATCATGTAAGCCGCAACAAACCTGAGTATATCCATATTCTGGAAATAAATACGTTGGTTATTGGGAGCATTCATGTATTGGTTATTTTATAGCAATCAACTCGTTATCAGTAATTTTTTTGTCAGAAAAACATATAAAATCAAAGAACCATTTGTGCCGGGCGGTATACATGGCCGGTTGTTCAAATTGAAAAATAATGTTATGTACCCCCTTTTTTTTAGTGGCATTAAACTCATTGTCGCCCCCCTCATTTTCGTCACTAAAACTGTTTAAGGGAATTGAGATAAATTGCCAGGTATCCTGGCTTGCTATATTTATGGTATACCCCCAGGTATCATCTTTATCTTTTTCTAAGATTCCATCGTCATTGTCTTCTTCCTCTAGAATAACCTTTATTTTTTCGTTATTATTACCATTGCTTTTAGGAATATATATTCTGAAATTAAGATAGTCCGTTGCCGGGTTAAGCTCAAAGTTGCTTGCAATGCCTTTGCCCCATCCTCCAAAGGCATCTGTATTTCTCCAAATCGCCTTTAAAGTTGTTTTTGAAGCTATAGCTGTATGGTCAGTTTGTTCTGTGTCAACTGCAATTCCTATACTTCCATAGCTGAAAAAGCTATTTTTTTGCAGAGATATACTATCCGGATTGATTCCTTCAAAATCATCAATAAGCTGGTGTACATGGTTTATCCATTTAATTGTTTCATAACCGCTTAATGAACTGCCTCTTGGCTGGGCAACAAGAAACTTATTTTCAGCAAAAAAGATGGTAACAGATGTCAATATCAATGTTAATAATATGATGATTGCCCGTTTGTTTGATTCCACACTTATGATTGATATAGAGATAACAAACATATTGATGCAGAGATAATTTATTTATGATTTTCGCTGTTTTTAGATTTTTGATGGCTGAAATGAGGGAACCAATAAACCAACATCTAATTAACATTTTGTTATTCATAAGTAAGTCAATGTTTTTAAGTACAGGAACATTCTAAGAGGTATTTTTGCAAGCATCCAATTTACTGTACTATGATAAAAATAGGAATACTCGGTGCCGGGCATTTAGGCAAAATTCATATCAGGCTTTTAAAAGAAATTGATAAATTCAAAGTAATTGGTTTTTATGATATGGATTCCGCAGCAGCGGAACTGGTGGAGAAAGAATATGGGATTAAATATTTTAATTCGATGGAATCGTTATTGGAACAGGTAGATGCTGTTGATATAGTTACTCCTACTATTGCTCATTATAGCTGTGCTTCTAAGTCGATTAAAAAGTCAAAACATATCTTTATTGAAAAACCGGTTACAAACACTATTGAAGAGGCCAAAATATTGATGGGACTTTCTAAGGAGGCGGATGTAAAGGTGCAGGTTGGACATGTAGAGCGTTTTAACCCGGCTTTTATTGCTGCGAAAGACTATTGCTCTAACCCTATGTTTATTGAAACACACCGGTTAGCCCAGTTTAATCCTAGGGGAACAGATGTTTCGGTTGTGCTTGACCTTATGATTCATGACATTGATATTATATTAAGTACTGTAAAGTCAAACATTAAACGTATCAGTGCAAGTGGGGTAGCTGTAGTAAGTGATACTCCTGATATTGCCAATGCCCGTATTGAGTTTGATAATGGTTGTGTAGCTAACCTCACTGCCAGCCGGATTTCTATGAAGAATATGCGAAAATCAAGGTTCTTTCAAAAAGATGCTTATGTTTCGGTTGATTTCTTAGATAAAAAAGTAGAAGTAATACGGCTGGTGAATATAAAAGGGGAGGGCGACCCTTTGGCAGTAACTATTGATCTTGGAAATGGAAAAGGCAGCAAACAGATATATTTTGAAAATCCAACAATTTTACCTACCAATGCAATAAAAATGGAGCTCGAAACGTTTGCCGATTCAATAATCAGCAATACCACTCCTTTAGTCAGCATTGACGATGGATATAAAGCCTTAGATGTGGCCTATAAGGTGATTGAAAAAATGCGGGTTACATCAAATTTTATGGAAGAGCCCAAGACGGGTTCCAATTAACCAGGTGAAATGACATACGGGTACAAATCCTTTTTTTATTTTCTGTTTATTGCTGTTACCACTTTCAGTTCATGTGAGTTATATAACCCTCCGGAACCTATACCAGCTTATATTCATATTGATAAAATAGACCTGAGCACCACTCCTCTTCAGGGAACCAGCTCACATAAAATTACTGATGCCTGGGTATATATAAATGGGCAACTGATGGGGTGTTTTGAATTACCAGCTACCTTTCCTGTTCTGTTTGAAGGTAATTACCAGGTACTTATAAAAGCAGGGATAAAAATAAACGGAATTTCTGCCATCAGATCGCCTTATCCTTTTTTTGAACCCTATTCGGAGATTATTAATTTTCAAAAAGGTACAACGGTTACTTTAACTCCTACCGTGACTTATACATCAAATTCGAATTTTGTTTTTATGGAAGATTTTGAGGACTCAGGAATTGCTATTGATACTTCTGTTGGTTCAGATACTACCCTGCAACGTTTGTTTTTACCAGACCCGAATGTATTTGCAGGTAATAGTTGTGGGATTGCTTATCTTGATAAAACAAACACTTTCTTTGAATGTGTATCCTCACAATCTTATACATTGCCAAAAGATGGTAAAAATATATTTCTTGAGTTTAACTATAAATCCAACAATGGGTTTGTGGTAGGAGTGATTGCTCAGCCTCCTTATTATTTAAAAACGGCATCATTGAACTTTAACCCAACTAACGAGTGGAATAAGACCTATCTGTATTTAACTCCCGCAGTTAGCGGGTCAACCAATGCTACACAGTTTAAAATATTTTTTGGAATGTTAAATAAAACGAACTCTGATAGCCTGGCGCTTTTGCTTGATAATATTAAGCTTATTTATTAGTTAAGGTTTAAGGTTTCAAGTTTAAGGTTTACAAAAGCTCGTCTGATTTGAAGAAAAAGCAGTATGAATAAAAAGTTACAGGTTTTAAAATACTTAGTTGCCGATTTTTTTTCAGCTACTACTGCCTGGACTATATTTTACATTTTCAGGAAGTTATATATTGAGCCGGAAAAATTTGGTAAACCTATTCCACTTGTATTTGAAAAACAGTTCTTTTGGGGGCTTCTGTTTATTCCATTGTTTTGGATTATAACTTACCTTCTTTCAGGCGCTTATAATAATATTTATAGAAAATCAAGACTTAAGGAGCTGGGGCAAACATTTCTTTTATCAGGTATTGGAATTATTTTTATTTTCTTTGTTTTAATACTGGATGATGAGGTAGTTTCTTATAAAAACTATTACCAGAGTATTCTGGTTTTATTCCTGATGCACTTTGGACTTACTGCAAGTCTTCGTTTTATTTTATCGAGTATCACAAATTATCGTATTCATAACCGCATTATAGGTTTTAATACATTGCTGGTTGGGAGTAATGCAAATGCACTGAATTTGTATAATGAAATGGAGAACCAGCATGAATCTTCGGGTAATAAATTTGTTGGTTTTATACATGTAGATGAAAAAAACGGGTACTCACATGAGTTAAATAAACGCTTGAATCATCTTGGGGAATTGGCTGATTTAAAGTTAATTATAAAAAAACATGAAGTGGCGGAAGTTATTATTGCCATTGAATCTTTTGAGCATGAGAATCTTGGAAAAATTATCAATGATTTGGATACAGAAGACGTAATTATAAAGGTTATACCTGATATGTACGATATCCTTTCCGGTTCTGTTAAAATGACTTCTATTTTTGGAGCGCCACTTATAGAAATTTCCAGGGAGATAATGCCTGCCTGGGAACAATCGGTAAAACGAATTATAGATATTCTGCTTTCTTTGTTTGTTCTGAGCACTTTTAGCTGGGTATATGTTATTGTGGCTATTGCAGTAAAAATGGGTTCGCGGGGTTCTGTATTTTATAGTCATGAACGTATAGGCTGGCATGGAAAACCGTTCTTTATACATAAGTTCCGTTCCATGCACATGGATGCCGAGAAAGAGGGACCGGCACTTTCCAGTAAAAAGGACTCCCGTATTACCCCTGTCGGAAAATTTTTACGTAAAGTGAGGTTAGATGAAATACCTCAATTTTATAATGTACTGATTGGAGAGATGTCTATTGTTGGTCCGCGTCCTGAACGCCAGTTTTTTATTGACCAAATTGTTCAAAAAGCTCCTCATTACAAGCATCTTCATAAAGTACGTCCGGGAATTACTTCCTGGGGGCAGGTAAAATACGGGTATGCCGAAAATGTTGATCAGATGATAGAACGCCTCAAATACGATATTATCTATATTGAAAACATGTCATTAGGTGTAGACGTGAAAATTCTAATTTATACTGCTTTAATTGTTATCCAGGGGAGGGGGAAGTGATTTGCGAAAAACTGCAAACTCATTCGCTCAGTATAATATACTATTACTTTAAAAAGGTTGGAACAGAAAGGGTATGAATCTATGCTTGATTATTATTTTAAAGTAGCTCCACAATTTAATGAACCGCTGGTGCGCCACGAAGTGTGCGTTTAATAATAAACCTAAGTAGATGAAAGAACTACTCAACCCAATTAGCCGTTCAGGTTGAAGCTGTTGTGATAGTAATAGAGGAAACAAAATTGTTAAAGCTCACAATACGCAGGATTAATAAGCTGTATCAGTAACAAGCCTCGTTACGTAATTAGTAGTGGTCAATCAGTCAGCGGAGACGAAACCTGCCATCCTACTCGACAATAAACGGAGAGATAACAAAGTAGGGACTACTCGGGGTAATGTGATGTTGCGTGTTAATCAAAGGTTTCGCATAAACGTGGGATACCCTACCCTAATTCAAAGTAAACCAAGCTAAGAAAAGGGAGTCGGATATGTTCGTAGTAGTGTTGAACCCCGAAAAGGTAAAAGCGGGAGGAGCGAAGGGACATTACTGTAAATCAAATTTTTCAATAACAAACCCAAGACAGAATTGATGTTTAAAAGTCAGCAAAGCGTTGAAGCGGAAAAGCAAGGCACGCTGCTTAAAATAAGTAAGCGTAAACTGCCATCTGCCGAAAGAGTAGGAATGTTACAGGAGAAATTATATTGCAAAGCCAAGCAAGAGCGGGACTATAAATTTTACGTATTGTATGACAAAATGTTCATACCATTTATGCTTCAAGAGGCTTATAAGCAGGTGAAAACAAATGGAGGCTCACCCGGAATAGACGGACAAGATTTCAAAGACATAGAAGAATATGGACTTGAAAAATTTCTGAGCGAATTAGGAGAAGACCTTCGTAAGCGCACCTACAAGCCTCAAGCAGTAAAACGAGTATGGATAGAAAAAGCCAATGGCGGAGAACGCCCATTGGGTATTCCAACCATACGAGATAGGGTAGGGCAGATGGTATGTAAACTGATAATAGAACCGATATTTGAAGCCGATTTCGAGGAAAGTTCTTACGGGTTTCGTCCCGAGCGTTCATCAAAAGATGCGATGACAGCGATAAAAGAACACTTAC
>JAHEXZ010000035.1 GCA_023251835.1 Bacteroidota bacterium
CACTAAAAAAAATAAATTTATGGTATCAAATAAAGTAGAAGCAGCACTAAATAAACAAATAGAATTTGAGGCATCCTCATCACAATATTATCTGGCAATGGCATCCTGGGCTGAAACACAAGGATTAACAGGTGTTGCCAAATTTTTATACGCGCAATCGGATGAAGAGCGTATGCACATGCTAAAGCTCATTAAATATATAAATGAACGAGGCGGACGAGCCTTAATTCCCGCTTTAAAAGAACAACCTCAGAAATTCAAATCTATCAACTTTGTGTTTGAAGAGGTGCTAAAGCACGAAGTGTTTGTGTCCAATGAAATCAATGGATTGGTAGAAATCTGTTTGAAAGAAAAAGATTATACAACACATAACTTTTTACAATGGTATGTTGCTGAGCAGATTGAAGAGGAAGCTCAGGCACGCAAAATCCTTGATAAATTAAAATTGATTGGAGATGACAAAGGCGGTATGTACCTGTTCGACCGCGATTTACCTTCTATGAGTGTTGTTAGTAGTGCAGGACAAGGACAAAAATAGTTGTTCGATTGGGTTGCAACCTAAAACAAAGAATAGTTAGTATATAATTACTTTTTTTGACAATTCCTTTTTAGGATTGGTAAGACGTATCATATAAACTCCTTTACCTTGCCCGGGAATGTTTATTTGTTTGGAATAAGAACCGATAACATTCGTTATTCTTTCTTCGCAGATTAACATGCCGAGCATGTTTCTTACTTCTAATTTATATGTTTCTTTTTCCTGTGTGCCAAAAGAAACAGTGAAGTTGCCGATGTTCGGATTGGGATATATGGTAAACAAAAAATCAGTACTTACTGGGTCGGCTATACTTGTGGTGACTGTTACCGTGACTGTTTCTGATTGGCAAGAACTGCCTGTTCCCGTGACACTATAATTTCCGCTTTCGGTAACAGTATATGTTTGTCCTGTTGCACCTGCAATTGGTTGTCCGTTAAGGTACCATTGATTACTTGTTGCGCTTGATGTCAATACATTTCCGTTTTGGGTAATTGTTGCTGTTGGTTTTACTGTAATGGTATATAAAGATGGCTCACCGGTGCAGCCATTAAGAGCAGGAGTTATGGTTATTGTTCCTGTAATTGCAGCATTTGTTGGATTAACTGCTGTAAATGAGGGAACAGTTCCAATTCCATCAGCAGACAAACCTATAGCTGTATTTGAATTTGTCCATGTGTATGTGGCACCTGCTGGCGAACTTGAAAAATTTGCTGCATTTACACTTCCTCCACATACCTCTAAATTGGGCAGAAAGTTAACAACCGGAACCGACAATACAGTAATTGTTATACCGTTACTTGTAGCGGAAGATGGGCTGCTACATACATCGGTAGAGGTAACTTTACAGGTTATTACATTATTATTTACTAATGTTGACAGTATATAAGCTGTATTCTGAGCTCCATTTACAGGACTACCATTCAGGTACCATTGGTAAATTGGGTTGCTTCCTGCATTACCCGCTGTTGCTGTAAAAGTTACAGATGTTGTATCGTTGGCACAAACCTGGCTAGAACCGGAAGTAACGGCTACAGCAATACTTGGAGCAAAGGATGGATTTACTGTCATGGTTATTCCTGAACTTGTTACCGCAGATGTAGTTATACAAACAGCGTTAGATGTAACGGTACATGTAACAATAGCCGAATCGGTCAATGTTGTTGAAGTAAAGGAAGAGCTGTTTGTTCCGACATTTACACCATTTACCTGCCATTGATAAACAGGGTTTGTTCCGCCATTGGTTGTTGTTGCAATAAAACTTACTGGTGCTCCGGCACATGTTGGGTTGGAACCGAAAGTAATAGTTGTAGAAATGGTTGGTGCAGACAGCATCGGAATAATTGCCATTGTTACAGCATTGCTGTTTGCTGTTGCTGAACTAACACACCCGGCATCAGAGGTTAATATGCAGGAAACAACATCATTATTTGCTACTGTTGCTGAAGTATACGTGCTACTGTTGCTTCCTGCATTAGTTCCGTTTAGTAACCATTGATAGGAAGGATTAGTACCACCATTAACCGGAGTTGCTGTAAATGTTACTGTGGAACCATTGCAAGCAGGGTTGGTGCCCGAAGTAATAGTAACAGATACTGTTGGGGTAACAACAGGATTAACTACCATTGTAATTCCTGTACTTGTTGCTGTTGTATTGCTTGCACAGGTAGGATTAGCTGTAACTGTGCAGCTTACTATATCTCCATTTGTCAATGCTGTTGACGTAAAGTTTATTCCACTTGCTGCATTGATTCCGTTTACCATCCACTGATAAGTTGGATTTGCGCCTTCGTTAGTAGCGGTTGCTGTAAATGTTACCGGTGCCCCTGCACAGGTAGGGTTTGTACCTGAAGTAATGGCAATAGAAATAGTTGGATTAATGCCTGGGTTGACTGTAACTGCTGTTGCGGATGAAGTTGCAGAGCATCCATTACCATCAGTAACCGTTACAGAATAATTACCGGAGTTTGTTATAGTAGTTGTTTGTGAAGATGAACCATCGCTCCAGGAGTAGGTATTGTATCCGGTGCCTGCATCTAAAGTAACATTTCCACCCTGACAAAAAGTTGTTGTTCCATTGGCGGTAATAGTTGGCGCTGCAATTGATGGTAAAGTAAAGCTGCTTCCATAGGTGTGGGTATTGCCATCCCAAATACGCCAGTAATAGGTTGTTCCCTGCTGAAATGATAATGTACCTGGTGAACACGGAGCAAATCCCACATCGCATTGAAAACCCGAAGGGCCGCTTGTAGAAGTCTGGTTCGGAATGCTTTTATTGTAATAAAAGCTGAAATTAGGATCTGTAGAAACATCTATCGCCCAATTACTACCGGAGTTGGACCAGTTAAAATTTGCATTTCCGGAACAATCCGGAGAAACCTGCAGATTTGTGGGGGAAGAGCCTCCGCAGGAAGCTACGGAAAAACTATTACCAGCTATATGATTAGATCCATCCCAAATACGCCAATAATAAGTAGTATTAGGTAGAAAGGTTAATGTACTTGGTGTACAAGGGGCAAAACCATTATCACACTGAAAGCCGGATGAGCCGGTTGTGGAAGTTTGATTAGGTACATTTTTATTGTAATAAAAACTAAAATTAGAATCAGTGGAAACATCTATTATCCAACCGTTTCCACAATTGTCCCAGGAAAAATTAGCAGTGTAACTGCTGTTAGAACATCCGGGAACACTTACCTGCAGGTTTGATGGAGGATTTCCTGTAGCGCATGATGGTGGTGAACCACATGCGGTATAATTTGTTCCGGAAGTTACAGATGAAAAATCATTTCTTGCCTGTGGCAAATTGCCGGAGTTACTTTCTAACGCAAAAGTAGACCAGCCTCCATAATCATGATAAACAAACCAACAGGCAGACAAGATAGGATATTGGGCATTCTGGCTATTCCAGCTATTGATTTCATTGTATACTTGTTGCATCCATCCGGAAGTGTAAGATGATACAGGATCGCTACTATGTGATTTGGTGTTAATTTCAGTAATGTGAATAGGTTTATTTTGAGTGAATGCATATTGCTGTAAAATCTTAATCTGGCCTTTATAAGATTGGAAGCCCCATGTGTTTGGTTCACTGTTTGCAGGAGAGGATAAGTTGTTATCATTCCCTTCATTAAAAAAACCATAGGTATGTAATGCATAACCATCACAGTTATTTCCAACAACACTAACAACATGGTTAAAATAAACATCATAATAAACTCCGCTATTATCATTGGTATATAATCCACCCTGATTGTTCCAGGGACCGGCTCCGGCTACCATAATTTTTGCATTCGGAACAGTTGACTTTATCGTGCTATAGCATTGTATAAAACAGTTCGCATAATCATCAGCCGGAACGCCAAGCCCTGTATTTCCACCATTGCTTCCATACACTGCATTCTGATTGTTTTCTCCTGCCAAGTTGGGCTCATTTCCAATAACGTACCAGTTAACATTCCAGGGGGATTGCGATAGTTGATTAACTATATTATTACAGTCATTAGCGAAAGCAGAAAAATCGCCAGGGTTATTCGGAACCGTTTTACCCCAATTTTTATTGATACGAATGATGGGTTCAAATATCCCCTCATTGCGTATTTGCTGAATGAGGTTCTTGGCATTGTTAATGCTATTCTGTCCACCTTCTGTATTAACAATTTCCAGTGTCCAGCCTTGTTTTCCGTTCATCATACTGGTTGCTCCGTTGCTCCACCAGTGAATGCCATAAATATCTCTACACTGGGCGCGAGATTCGGAAATAGAAAATCCCAAATAAAAAATAAGAAAAGAAAGTACTATTTTTTTCATTTATCACATCGTATACTGTCAAAATTAATAAAAGGGTTTGCCAAAAACAAGCGCATATTCGCATACATCATCTTACCACACTCACTGTTCCTTTGTAAAAGTGTTTAACTTTTTTAGAATCTTTAATAGTTATAGAATATACATAAACATCGGGCTGCACACTTTCGGCTTTATTGTTCACCTTTCCATTCCATGGATTATCTATGCTGTTTGTTTTATAGATTAAGTTTCCCCAGCGATCAAAAATTGACAGTTCAAATTCATTGGCAAAAATACATTTTGCTATAAACGTATCATTTATTCCATCTTCATTGGGCGTAAATGCTGCTGGCACATAAAACATGAAATCAGGTTCAATTGTTACTGTTTGATAAGCCGTATCTGAACAATTGAAGGAAGTAGAAGTAATTAATGTTATCAGGAAATATCCGGTGTCTGCATAACTATGTGAAAGCGGATTATCAACGCTATCAATTTGCGAATCTCCAAAATCCCAGCCCCATGCATTTGCACCGGTAGTTGAATTGGTGATTGTAATACTAGGCTCTGTAATGGTGGTAGTTTGGGGCGAAATACTGAACAGTGCTATGGGGTCAGGAAAAACGGTGATGTAATTATTTTTTGTTAAAGAGTTGACACATCCGCTATCTGAAGTAACAGTGAGGGTAGGGGAGAAGAGGCGCGAGCTAAAGATGGTGTCATTATAATAACAGTGCAGAATATTTTGTGAACTGCTGTCAAATGTATCGTCCCCAAAATTCCATAGCCAATCGGCAATGTTACCGCCCGGTACAAAGGATGTGTTTTGTAATGTAATACATAGAGGTTCACAACCTGTGGTATCAGTGGCAGTGAAGTTTACTTGCGGGTTGGGGTTAATAACAATAAGTTTAAAGATAGAGTCAGCACAGCCAAAATCAGAAACTACTTTTAACTCAACAGTATCAATGCCTACAGGGTTATATAAATGAGATGTATGTTGGTTGTTGGAAATGGCACTATTGTCTCCAAAATTCCAATTCCAGGAAAACAGCCAGTCATTGGTACTGTTTGCTGGTATAAAAGATTGATCTGTAAATTGTGCAATGCTACCCTGACAGCTATTATTAGTAGTAAAAAGAGTAACCGGGAGAGGATGAACAATTGCTGTATTGGTGGCGGTATCTTTACAATTATTAGCTGTAGTAGTAACTAAAGTAATAGTGTAATCCCCGAAATTAGTATAGGTGTGTTGGGGGGTTTGCAATGTATCTAAAACACTTCCATCATCAAAGTCCCAGCTCCATGTAAAAATGGTGTCGCCAGTTGTAATAGCAGACAGATTGGTAAAGTTCATAGTTTGTTCCAGACAAATATCGGAAACTGTAAAAGCAGCCACAGGTAAAGGAAATACAGTAATGGTATCAGTAACAGTATCAGCACAGGCAAGGTTAGAAGAACGAGAAATGAGTGTAATGATATAATCTCCTGTAGCTGTATATAAATGGTGAGGATTCTGGTCAGCAGAATTCAAAGGTGAACCATCGCCCAAGTTCCATGTCCAAGAAGCAATTGTACCCATTGAGGGATTAAGCGATGTATTTAAAATTACTGCCGAATCTGTCAAACAAACATCACTAACAGTAAAATCAGCTATCGGTGGATCAAAAATGTAAACCGTTTTAGTGGCTGCACCTGAACATCCTTGGTTGGTAGTAACTAATAAGGTAACATCAAATGAGTCGGAACTGGCATACAAATGGGTTGAGTTTTGTGAGCTGCCGGTAGGGCTTGCATCTCCAAATGCCCATAAATAAGAGGCAATAGATGCCGAAAAGTTCACATAGGAAGAATCAGTAAAAAATACAGAATCTTTAAAACACACATCCAGGAAAGTGAAATTAGCAACAGGATTAAAATTTATGTTCACCGTCTTTGTAATCGTATCTGCACAAGTAAAACTATTTTGCACAATCAAAGTAGCCGAATAACTACCTGCACCAGAATAAAGATGAGATGGGTTTGAAGTAAAATCGACAGGGCTTGCATCTCCAAAATCCCATGACCATGAATTTATACTTCCTGATGCAGTTGTGCTGTTGTCTGTATATTGTGTAGCGGTTCCGGAACATTCTGTTGAACTGCTGTAGCTGGCAGTTGGTTTTGGATATACCGTAATTTTAACAGAATCACTTGTTTTACACCCGGAAGAATCAATAACAGTTACCGAATAGGTTGTTGTGCTAATGGGTGTTGCGGTTGGATTAAAAATAGAAAAATCGTTTAACCCGGTTGAAGGCGCCCAAACAGAACTGTATCCTGCTCCATTGGGTGAAACATTCAGCAGAATGGAGATTCCTGGACATATTGAATCATCCGGACTGACAGTTATTGGTGAAAGAACAGGAGTAAATGGGGTGCCAACAATACTTAATCCACTTAAAGTATCACCCGGTAAACCGTCTTGAGAGCCACTTCCATGGATGCCTCTTATTCCTCCATCTACATTAAAGGATACATTGACAGGTAAACTCAATTTACTCCATATACAACCACCACCTCCTCCACCGGAAGCGCCTTGGGCATAACATGTTGTGATAGCCCCATTTCCTCCATTTGCATTAATGTTTAAGGCTCCTGTAAAATTGTTAACATCAAGCAAAACGGTACCCCCGCTTCCTCCCCCCCCTGCGCCATCACATCCACCGGCAATTGTATTTTCAGCACCAGCGTTAATAGTATTTCCATTTCCAATGAGCGTATTCGCTTTTATTATAACAATACCTCCACCGCTTGTTCCGACTGTTGCCTGAAGATCATTCTGTTGTCCACCCCCTCCGCCACCCCCTAAATAAATTTTATTTAACGTGTTATTATAGGTCAAGGCCCGCCCACCCCGCCCACCTATGTCCTGGAGAGGGCATCCTTCCCAGGAAAAACCACCATTTCCACCTTTCCCAAAATTCCCTCCTCCTCCTCCTCCGGCATTCACATTGTTGCCTCCTCCTCCTCCATTGCCGAGTTTCCCCATTCCATTGCGTTTAGACAGGCTAATAGCAGAAACTCCTTCGCCTTTTTCCGCACCAAAATAAGAAGTGGATGGATAATAGTAATCAAAGTGACCGGGACAATTATACCCTGTAGGAGAAACATTTCCGAAAGCAAACCCTTTACTTTTGGCATTAATACTATCATTAAACGTAAGTGTTCCGCTACATTCGATAATAACAACTCCTCCGGTACTGCCATTCCAGGATGGACAGCTAACAGGGGCTGTAATAGTTGCATTCGCATATTGCGGAACTTTTATCAATTGCACAGAACCAGCAACATTATAGATGCGTTGCAGAGGAGACATAAAAGATATTGTGTTACCAGAAATAGATGCTATATGGTTGAACTCATAATTACCACAACTATTGAGGTTTAAAATATCACCAAAATTAGAAGTATTATTCGTGTCAATTTCCGCTCCTTTCATTTGTATAATTACAACCCTGTCGCAGCTGGCAAAAGCGGAAGCATCGGCCACTATAATAGAACTACTATCTGCGATAGAATCTACAGATGTATATGCATTAAGAACACCGGAAATAGCAGATGTTTGAGCAAGGGAAGAGAAGAATAAGAAAAAGGATACAGTAATAAAAAAAACATGTTTATAGAAAGAGTAAAGAGGCATATTTGAACAATTTTTTAAGAAGGAATAACCCTAAATTAAGGAATACCAATATAACAAAAAATAGCCGAAAGGCTATTTTTAACCACATTTATATTGGTATAACTCACGTTATGCAAATTGTTTGTTAAGATTAATTCCTTATTAACAAAAGCCCCTCTATAACAGCAAAATATTGGTAGCAGCATTAGGATGATAAAAACTGTTTAGGCTAATGTAAGCGAAGGAGAAATCGGATATCTATTACAGATTTTAAATTGGTATTAAACTATTTTTGAATTATAACATGCTTCGTAGTAATACCATTCTCCGTTTCCAGTTTACAGAAATAAATACCGGCAGATAGCTCAGAGGTATTTATTGTTTTACTGAACATTCCGCCAGCCGTTTCTTCGTTAACTAAATTCATCATTTGCTGGCCCATATTATTGTATAATGCCAACTTTATTTTTTCTGTTTTTGCAAGTCTGAAAGAAATACTTAATGTATTAGTAGCAGGCACCGGATATATCATAAAAAAATATTCGTTTTTATTTTCTCTGGTAGTGGTAGTTCCATTAACATTAATAGTTCCGAAGTATGGCATTTTATTATATGCTGTTGCAGTAACGTCAATTACACCCGGAACAGCTGTAGGTATTGTAATTATAGCAGAGGTACCATTGGAGGTTCCTGTGCCCAGAATGACTCCATTCGTTGATAAACAAATCAAGGCTCCATTTGTATTGCAATTTACCGTAATGGATGTTGTTCCAACAGATTCATAAGCATTATGAGTAACCACCATAGGTGCCGGGGTGTTAGTATAAACCATTACAGACGGATCGCCAAACGTAGTCCAGGTGTCTGTCATTTCATAACCATCATTCTGATAGGCATCATTCATTTCCATACATCCATTCATCGAAAGTCCGCCAAATGTTCTTTGAATATTGCCACTAATACTTTCCGTTAAAATATCTACCATAGCATCCTGTCCTTCCATTGGAGGGTTCCAGCTTTGGTTAATAGTCGACATTAATGTTGCTAAAGCCCCTTTGGGTTGAGCTGGTGTTCCTTGTCTTAACCAGGCTTCGGCAAAACATTCTCCCACACTTACAAAATCACCATTAACACATGCAACTGACCATATAAATGGGTGCATTGCAGAATTTGTAAGACTATGCACATTGTTATTGGAAAATCCTGATGTCACAAACCGGTCATCGCCACCATGCCCTGTATAAGTAATAATTCCAACACCATTATTTATCTGGGTTGCAATACTGTTGGCAGATGGGTCGCCAGAGCCATCAATGCCTCCCTGCGAACCGTCATAATTCTCTGTCATATCATTATAATTATATGCTAATAATTTGTTACGGATTACATGCTGGTGTTCAAAGTCCATTTCATTATCATCTCCCGGTCCCTGATCTGAACCAATAGCGATACCCTTCTTATACCATGTCCCAGAAAATTGCGGTGTTTTTTCATAATTAACTGTCCGGTTTACCATGGTTTGAACATGAGTAGAAGTTGTTGCCGGGAAACGACCTATAAAAAGTTCAGGATAAGAATCGTTACCATTAATATAACCATAATCGTTATCAGAATCCCCGGCAGAAGTAGTTGATGCAGGAACCTGTGCTGCATCGCCAACAAGCAATACATATTTTAGATTTGGATGTGTTGAATAATAACTGGCAATATATGACTTTATTGCTGATGCAGAATTTCCGGCAACAGACTTTAGTACCAGCGTTGTTTCAATACCTTTTTGATTTTTCCAGGTTACAAATGGCTGCATATCCGTGCTAAATGCATCATAACAAATAATCAGCATAGAACCCGTACCCGAAACAGGTGTATATCTTAAATTATCTAATTGTACCGCATAATTTATAAACTGACGCTGATAGATAGCTTCAAATTCCTTGTCTGTAGTTATTTCTGAATTAGTCTTTTCCAACTGGTTTTGTCCTCCATCAGTACTTTTTACAGAAACGGAAACAACAATTTTAGTATACACTCTTAAAACTTTTGTTTGAGGATTGTATTGAAAAGGGCAAATGCTTAATGCCTGACCTCTGTAATCCCTTAGAATATAAGGAAAATTAAGCGCACCTGGCGATTCCGGGAAAAAACTGTTTTGAGTATAACTATTTCCATATGTATACGGAATATCTGCCGGGTTAATATTTCTTTTTAAATTACCCTTTGATGGGGCAATAGTTATATTATTTATATCGTAATAATCCCTGGAAACAAGGGTAAGGTACATTTCTCCTTTATCAGGAATTATCAGAGAGGTTGTGAGTTTCGGAAGATCCGGAGCACCGGCAATTAATAAAGGAGTGCCTTTGTCAATAGAAATAATTTGTGCAGAGCCTTGCGGTGTAGTTACTTCTTTAAAATGGTAGTTCCCGGGAATAAATTCAATGGTAGTTGTTGAGGCGGTGGTATTTACCAATTTGATGGTAGTAGAAGTTTCTGCTATTATCAAGCCTGGTAACCATAGCAGGAAAAGTGAAGTTAGTCTTTGCATTGGCGATAAATTTTTAATTAAACTTCGGCTGCATGAATTTGCATGGAAATACAACTCATTCGCTCGGTATATTTAAGTAACTGTGATATTTATTACTGCCCAACCTCTTCTGCTAATAGCAGTAATTTATTCTTTTCTCATAGACTGGTATAATTAATTTAGTTAGGTGAAGATAATCTTTTAAAATTAAAAAAGCAAGAAGATTGGCGCTTATTTTAAGTGTTTTATATGTAGTAGAGCAAGACCTTGCTCTGTGAACACATAAGGTAAAAACTTAGAGTGTTGTCCTCGTTTTAAGATTCCATTTTGGAATTTCACCCTTTCTTAACTTCCACATGCCTCACACGCATCCGGGTTATCTAATGAGCAGGTAAGCTGTGAAGCAATCTCGGCTGCTTTTTGGGCTTCCGCATCTAATAATGCCTGACGCTCGCTGCTGATTTGTTTTTGGCGTTCTAATATTAAAGCATCTTCATTACCCAACACCTCAACTGGTATAGTAGCGGTTGCTGTTGCGCTTACTACTATAGGAAGCTCTTTAGCTGCCGCAGTATCCGCTGTAAATTTAATAGCATCAGCAGCAGCTTTGGTGCGCAAATAATACATTCCGGTTTTTAATCCTGCTTTCCAGCCATAGAAGTGCATTGAAGAAAGTTTGGCAAAGTTGGCATCCTGCACAAATAGGTTTAGTGATTGCGACTGGCAGATGTAAGCACCACGGTCAGCAGCCATATTGATGATTACTTTTTGAGAAATTTCCCAAACGGTTTTGTATAAGGCTTTGATGTTTGCTGGTATTTCAGGGATGTTCTGGATGGAGCCGTTGGCAATAATGATTTTATTTTTCAGGCTGTCGCTCCAGATGCCTAATTTTACAAGGTCTTTTAATAAATGTTTGTTTACAATCACAAACTCACCGGATAATACACGTCTTGAATAAATGTTAGATGTATAAGGTTCAAAACACTCATTGTTGCCTAAGATTTGTGAAGTGCTTGCTGTTGGCATTGGCGCCAAAAGTAAAGAGTTACGTACGCCATGTTTTTTTACTTCTTCTTTTAATACATCCCATTCCCAGCGTGGAGATGGAGTAACATTCCACATATCGTATTGGAAAATGCCTTTTGATACCGGTGACCCTTCGTAGCTTTCATAAGGGCCTTCTGCTTTTGCAAGGTCTTTAGAAGCTGTCATTGCAGCATAGTAGATGGTTTCGTGAATCTCTTTGTTCAATTGTATTGCTTCAGGAGAATCAAATGGATAGCGCATCAAAATGAAGGCATCTGCTAAACCTTGAACACCAATACCAATAGGTCGGTGACGCAGGTTAGAGTTACGTGCTTCGGCAACCGGATAATAGTTACGGTCAATGATGCGGTTCAGGTTTTTAGTAATCACATAGGTGATCTCAAATAACTTCTGGTGATCAAATTTTCCTTCTTCTACAAAGCGTGGCAAGGCGATAGATGCCAGGTTACATACGGCAATCTCATCAGCCGAAGTATATTCCAAAATTTCAGTACATAAGTTAGAAGACTTGATAGTACCTAAATTCTGCTGGTTGCTTTTTGCATTGCAGGCATCTTTATACAACATATACGGGTTGCCGGTTTCAATTTGTGAATCAATGATGGCAGCCCAAAGGTCACGGGCTTTGATTGTTTTGCGTGCACGGCCTTCTTTTTCGTATTGGGTATATAATTTTTCAAATGCTTCACCCCAGCAGTCGGCAAGTCCCGGAGTTTCATTAGGGCAGAATAATGACCAGTCAGCATTTGCTTCTACACGTTTCATGAATAAATCAGGAGTCCACATAGCAGTAAATAAATCACGTGCACGAACTTCTTCTTTACCGTGGTTTTTGCGGATGTCTAAGAATTCATAAATATCAGCATGCCAAGGCTCTAAGTAGATAGCGAAAGACCCTTTGCGTTTTCCACCGCCCTGGTCAACATAACGTGCTGTATCATTGAATACACGCAACATTGGAATGATACCATTGGAAGTACCATTAGTACCACGGATGTAGGAACCGGTAGCGCGGATGTTGTGAATGCTTAAGCCAATACCTCCGGCACTTTGAGAGATTTTCGCACAGCTTTTTAATGTATCATAAATGCCTTCGATGCTGTCTTCTTTCATCGTTAATAAGAAACAAGACGACATCTGTGGCTTAGGTGTGCCAGCATTGAATAATGTTGGAGTAGCGTGTGTAAACCAGCGTTCGCTCATTAAATTGTAGGTTTCAATGGCCGAAGCAATATCTTCTTTGTGAATACCAACAGCCACACGCATCAGCATGTGTTGAGGGCGTTCTGCTACTTTACCATTGATTTTTAACAGGTAAGAGCGCTCTATAGTTTTAAAACCAAAATAGTCATAACCAAAGTCGCGGTCGTAGATGATGGTAGAATCCAATTCCTGTGCATTGTTCCTGATGATTTCATGTACATCATCAGCAATCAAAGGTGCTCTTTTGCCTGTTTTGGGATCAACATAATTATAAAGCGCTTCCATAGTTTTGGAAAACGATTTATTGGTGTTCTTATGTAAGTTAGAAACGGCTATGCGTGATGCTAATAAAGCATAATCAGGATGCTTGGTAGTTAATGAAGCAGCAGTTTCAGCAGCCAGATTATCTAACTCGCTGGTGCTAACACCTTCATAAATACCTTCAATTACCTTCATGGCAACTGTCACAGCCTGTACATGGTTAGGATCCAATCCGTAGCAAAGTTTTTGGATACGAGCTGTTATTTTATCAAATTTTACCGATTCACGGTTTCCGTCTCTTTTTATTACGTACATAATTATCTGGTGTTAAGCCCCTCCTGGCCTCCCCTAATGGGGAGGAGGTGGGGTGTATTATTACTATATTTTTTTATTCTAAAGTTTACATTCTTTTATACCCCCTCCCTTTCGGGAGGGCTGGGGGGCTTTTAAAAATCCTCATCCAGTTTAAAAACATTGTCTTCTTTTTTGCCCATCACACCAGCTTTCTGGTATTCGGCAACACGTTTTTCGAAGAAATTGGTTTTACCTTGTAGAGAAATTAACTCCATGAAGTCAAAAGGGTTGGTAGCATTGTATGCTTTGGGGCATCCCAAAGCAACTAAAAGACGGTCTGCCACAAATTCAATATATTGGCACATCATATCGGCATTCATACCTATCAGACGTACTGGCAAGGCATCGCAAACAAATTCTTTTTCAATGCTTACTGCATTGGTAATAATTTCTTTTACTTTTTGTTGCGACAATTTATTTTCCAGTTGTGAATATAGCAGGCAGGCAAAATCACAATGCAATCCTTCATCGCGGGAGATTAATTCATTAGAGAAGGTAAGTCCCGGCATTAAACCACGTTTTTTTAACCAAAAGATAGAACAGAAGCTTCCTGAAAAGAAAATTCCTTCAACGGCAGCAAAAGCAATTAACCGTTCAGCAAAGCTTCCGTTACTTATCCATTTTAAAGCCCAGTCGGCTTTCTTCCCAACACATGGCAGTGTATCTATAGAATGAAAAAGTTTATCTTTTTCTCTTGTATCTTTAATATAGCTATCTATTAATAAAGAATAGGTTTCAGAATGAATGTTTTCCATCATAATCTGGAAGCCATAAAAACAGCGTGCTTCCGGGTACTGTACTTCATTCATAAAGTTAACTGCCAGGTTTTCATTAACAATTCCATCGCTGGCAGCAAAAAAAGCAAGTACATGTTTGATGAAATGTTTTTCATCATTATTCAGCTTGTTTTCCCAATCTTGTAAATCCGGGTTAAGGTCAATCTCTTCAGCAGTCCAAAAGCTGGCTTCTGCTTTTTTATACATTTCCCATATATCGTGATGTTTGAGCGGGAAAAGTACAAAACGGTTTTTGTTCTCTTTTAATATCGGTTCGTCTGTGGTTGGAATTAAATTTTCTTTCACAATCATAATTATGTATTAATCAGCGTTTTAATGTTTCGGCTTTATCTAAAAATAGAGGGTTAACATCCCCTGAAAGCCTGTTGCTTTCTTTTTGATTTTAAATAAAGAATCTGGTATTGAAATTAAGGTGCACAAATTTTGGCAAAAAAAGATAGCGTGTCAAGGCTATTGAATTAACATTTGCCCTAAGTTATAAACACGCATAATTAACACACAAATGTTGATAATTCACTAACCCACTTAAAAACATAGAATTAGATTTATTGAAAAAAAAATGAAATTTTTTTGATGAAAAATTTGTAAGAATGAAAAAAATGTTGAACTAGAAAAATGCAGGTTTCGGAAGAGGCGACAACGTATGTGATTGAAAATGTGGAGTATTGTATATCCTCCCAATATTCCAATATTTCATTATTCCATTTTATCAGGCAATCGGGTTGTTAAAGATACCTTAAAATCAATTTACGTAACATGTTATAACTGATGTTACGCAAAATTTATATCTAATTCAGAATATCTCTATATTTCCACCTGTCATTTCGAGCGCAGTGAGAAATCTTGTCAATCAATTGCAAAGATTTCTCTTCCTGCTTTCAGCAGGATTCGAAATGACAATGATAGTGATTATGAATTATTTAAAGCACTCACTTTTATTGTCTTTTTGAGAAAATTACCCTTTATCAATTCTTTTGTCCATTACAAGTATAAAAGTCTATCATTTTTAAATCTTTTTCTTTGCGTAACATCAGTTATAAGATTTATTGATTAATTAAAAATCATCTTCTTCTTTTCTTTTTGGTTTTTCGAGTTCTTTCTTTTCCTCTTTTATATCCGCTTCTTCCCATTTAATTGTAAATTTTGTTGATTCCTCTTTACGCATTTTGTTTGTATTCTGTAGTGTAGAATCTTTTTTAAAAAGACCAAACTCTTCATTTAGTATTTTTTTCAACGTTTGTTTTTCCACTTTTAAATCCTGCTTTACATTCGCTATAGCGCCTTTTGTATCGTACTTAATAATTGGATTGGTAGCTGTACCAGTCATTGATAAAAAAATATTGGTACGGCCAAGTCCATCATCCGCTATTTCTCCAAATTCAGTGTTTTCCTGTTTATATTTTCTTATTTTTTTTGCAAGCAGTTCATTCAATGATAATTTAATTTTGTAATTAATTTCATTGGAAAAAGTATGTGTTCCGAAGGCTGTAAAATCCATAGCATTAGATTTTATCTCCATTTTAGGAATTGTTATCACCTGATTTTTTACTTCCAGTTGATTCCGTAATACAGAAAAGCGTATGTTTTCCAAATCTTTTAGTTCAATAAAGCGTGAAAGTTTTTTCATGGGTCCCACATTATTTAATTCCCCATTATCCACTATCATGTCAATACCCGCATAAATCTTATCCATATCAATATCCAGCTCCGGAGTAAAAACTGAAACATATTGAATTCTGGCACTTACAGCACCTTTTACATTTTTATCAGTAATGGTTGATTGCCCAAAATTTTCGAATGCAGTAAAAAATTTAGTAATATTGATTTTACTAATATCCGAAAAACAAGTAACCAGCAATTTAGCAGTGTCACTTCCATCAATTAATCCACTGGTAGTGATTTTTCCGCCCATAGTAGAAAATAACAGGGAGTCTATTGACATCTTTTTATCCTTTAGCTTAATAACACCTTTTATGGCTGATGCTTCAAATTTTCTGAATGTGATATGTTCTATTTTGCTGTTCAGGTTCAGATTAATATGTTCCGAAAATTTTAATTTGTATTTATTTACGGACGCTGTCTTATTTTCTTCTTTATCGGCAAGCAATTCATTTAAATCTATATTTTCCGAATTAAGAGCCGCTTCTATTGTGATATCCTGATTTTCTTTTAAAGCAAAAGCAACACAATTTCTAAGAAAACCTTTTAGTTCAAAATCACTTTTAGAAACAGTTCCTGTTAACCTGTTAATAACCAAATCATTATTATCAAACATAAAATCTCCATTAATGTTGTCAAATACCAGTTTATTGTTCTTTATTTTCAGGTGCATATTTTCAACTGTGAGATTGCCGGTAGTGCTTATATTCTGGTAATTACTGTTATTAAATTCTTCAACATTTCCATTAAAGGAAGCGTTGATTTTCAATGCTCCAGAAATTTCTTCGAGGATATCAATTTTTATAAAATCCTGCAATTTTTCAAGTCGTATTGTTCCTGTTAATCTACCTGCAACAACAGGATTGCTTAAATCATGAAGCAACAATTCACCTTCTATAACACCATCACCAACGGTTGCTGAAAAAGATTTTAACTCTAAATAAGAAACCTCAGAAACAGCTTTATTGCCGCCAGAATAGCTACCTTTTAAATTTACCTGGTGTAAAACAATGTTATTCTTTACTTGTGTAATAGTGGCATTTTTAACACCAAAATCAGCCTTTATCTGCGGCAACTTTTCTTTGGATACACTCCCTTTTATTGCCGCATTAAAATAAAATTCTCCCGAACTTTCGTATTCATTAATCCGGTTTTTATACTGATTGGGGATTAAGGACAGCACCGATTTTATATCCATATCTTTCCCTTTTATATCAATATTTACGAAAGATTCATTTCCTTTATTATTAATGCTTCCAGCCATTTCAAACAACAACTCCTCAATGCTTATTTTACTGCTTTTTAGTTTATAAGATGCTGCTGCTTTATCAACATCCAGCTCAAGTTCCGCTTTAATATTTTTTTTACTCAGATAAAGCGTCTTATCAATTTTTAATTCCTTTACAAAGAAATCGCTGCTTGTTTGCATCAGATATTTTTCATTAGAAAATTTCCCGGAGCTGATACTTTTTTTAATCACTACATCAATAACCTGGTTAGTTTTCTGGTTTTTATACAGAATCTGTACCTGATTGAGTACAATTTTTTTTAAAGCGAATGAAAATGTTGTGCTTTGGCTGTCTGTGGGCGATTTCCAAAAATGATAATTGTCATTGCCCTTTTTATCAATACGAATGGATAAGATTACATTATCCGTACGTATTTTTTTTATATCGTATTTTTTTTTGAAAACATCAATTATATTGAACTGAAATGAAATATTTCCAGCCTTAAAGAGTGTATCTTTCTTTTTTTTCTCAATCGCATCTAATGCTTTTACATTTTTAAAATCAACAGAGGCATAAGGAAAATTTTTTATTACGGTAAAGTCAATGTCTTTACCATCCACAATTACCTGGGTATTTAATTGTTTGTTCAACTCTTCAACCGCATATTCCTTCACCTCATCCTGATAGTAATAGCCAATAACAAAAGCCGCACCCAACATCAAAACAAATAGAATAAAGAAAAAAATGATTATACGCAGCAAAATGCGAAATAGCAGCGGAGACTTTTTGTTTTTAAAATTGGAAGGGTTTTGTGAAACTTTGTTATCCATTTAAGAAACTCGTTACAATACAAAGTTTATAAAAAGAAAAACGTTCTTTGGCAGCGTAAAAAGTATGTTATCAATAACGAATGGTGAATAAGTAATATTATATTACATATTATACAAATGGTTTAGCCACAGATTTACAGATTTTTAATCTTTTATAAAATTTTCATACCCCTCATCAATTTTCAGGTGCTTACCTTGTGCAGCGGTAACAGCCAGTTGGTCGCAGTAATTATTCTCAACATTACTATCATGGCCTTTTACCCATATAAATTTTATTCTGTGTTTTCGGTAAAGTTCTAAAAAGCATTTCCATAGATCTACATTTTTTTTGTCTTTGAAATTTTTCTTCTCCCAGTCAAATACCCATTTTTTTTCAACTGCGTCTACCACATATTTTGAATCGGAATAGATAGTAACTGCAAGGCCTTCTTTTTTTAAGGCTTCCAGAGCAGCAATCACACTCAATAATTCCATACGATTATTTGTTGTTAAACGAAAACCCTCAGAAAGTTCTTTACGCAATGAACCATATAACATAACAGCTCCATACCCACCAGGGCCTGGGTTTCCACGTGATGCACCATCAGTATATATAAAAATCATAAGTTAAAAGCAAAAGAAACAATAAAAAGAAGAAAAAGAATTTTCGGACTAAATCCGGATAAGAATGAAGTAATTTTAATTTGTACTCTATTTTATAAGTGTAAAAGTTGTTCTGCGGTTTTTTTGATGATCTTCTTCCGTTTGAGGTTTTGCAATAAGAGGTCTTGTATCTCCATATCCTTTCATTACCAAACGTTCTGCTGCTATACCTTTTGATACAATGTAATCATAACACAGTTTTGAACGTTGCTCAGAGAGTTGAATATTGTTTTTATCAAGCCCGCGTTCAAAAATATCGGTATGCGACTCAATTGATATTTTAAAATCATTATTCAGCTTAAGAATCTCTATAAGATTATCTAATATTTTCATTGCTGAAGGGCGTAGGATAACCATTTCAAAATCATATTCAACATTAGGAAAGGTAATGTTGCCTGATGATATAGGAGCAAGGAAAAAATCTCTCTCAAAATGCTTCGACTCAGTTAATCCTAAAGTAAAAACAGTTCCGGCATCACCAAGAAAGTTAGTTTTTTGTGCCTTCAGGTATAATTCAACACCTTCTTTTAACTCATAGAAATAGCTGCCCGATGTATCTGTAGTTATCAAGAAAGGTTCCCAATCGCTGCGTATATCCTTAAAAGTAATGGTTGCATTTGGTATTACTTCATTGGTTTCGGAGTTATAAATAGTGCCTTTTACATCGTACACATTTTTTTCTTTAGTAACCGCATATACTTTATTACAAGCCCCTCCTGTACATGATTCACACTCTTTTCTGTCAGAAGTCAGATATCCATTTTGCTGGCTTACATCAAGCACAAAATAGCGATCATCTCTATTGGAATTTATCGGTTGCCCAAGATTTCGGGGAGCAGACCAAATAGAATCTTCCTTGTTTAATGTGGATTTAAAAACATCCAGTCCACCAAAACCCGAATGCCCCTCAGAGCTGAAATATAATGTAGATGTCCCGGCATGAAAAAACGGGCTAACTTCGTCTTCAGGAGTATTAAGCAGAGGCCCCATGTTAATTGGTTCCCCGTATGTTCTGCCTTCTTCATCAATATATTCATACCACAAATCCATTTTACCATATCCTCCGGGTCTGTTGGATGAATAATAGATTATACTTCCGTCTGACGTAATAATCGGGTCTGTACTCCTGTATCCGTCTAAATTTACTTTATCATTCATTTTTTGTGCAATGAGCCATTCTCCGTTGAATAATACTGAAAAATATACTGCACATTCATTTTTGTTGGAAGGAGACCATCTTGTAAAAAAGAACCGGCTGTTATCTGATGCTAAGAATCCCGCGCCTTCATTTTGATTTGTATTGATAGGCCCTTCTATTTTTTTTAGTTCTGTTCCGGTTTCTGTTTTGCTGAGTTTATATATGTCACTTGTATATTTAGCCTTTTGTTTCTTCGGATCGGCTACTACATTTCCTTCTCTTGCAGAACTAAACTGCAGCGTACTCTCATCCATATAATAATTAACAGCAAAACTGGATGTTCCTGTGTTAAATACTGAGTCAAGCTCCGTAATGGTAACGCCTTTTTGTATCGAGTTCGGATCAACACCCATATAACAACCTGCAATTTTTTGCTTTGCAAGTTTGATCATGGTTTCGTCTTTCTTTTCCGTGGCTTTAGCCAGAACTACCTCAAATTGTAAGTTTGCAGCCGCATAATTTTTGTTTTTCATTAAAGCGTCTCCCAGCCAATAGCCTTCATAAGGGTAATCCGGAGAATAATTTTTAACAGACTCTTTATACCATAATTCTGCATTCTGATAATCGTGATTTAAACGATACGACTCTGCTATTTGATGAGTTACATATTGATCCTGCGGGTTTATAACCACTTTTACTTTCACTAAATCTTTTTTTGCAGAGGTGCTATCCTGCATTAAATTACCAGAAACCATGTTAGCTGCTGAAGCGCTATCCGGCTTTTTAGGAGGAGTATAGGGTTTTGCTTCGTAAGGATAAGTAATATCTGAAGGTGTATTTTTGTCAATTACCTTTGTATAATATACTACCGCATTTTTATAATCACCTTTTTTAAATGCCCCATCGGCATATTTTAACCACTCTTTCTTAGTTTGACCAAAAGAGGTGGCATAAAATGCAAATAGCATTACTATTAAGGCAATATGTTTCATAAAATTTCTAAACATCTAATTTTCAATTCAATAACCGGAGTTTGTCGGTATTAAGTCTTTTATAAAATTTTATAACCTTGGGCAATTTGCCAACGGATTAGGCTTGCTTCTGCGAGCTGTATAGGTCAATGATATTTCAAAACCACCACGGGAAGCCGTTGTTGTTTTTAACCCGGAGGTATTAACATCATAACTTACACGTGCTATATAACTTCCTTTTTTAATGCCCAACTCTACTATTGCTGCATCATTACTACGGTATGTAGGTCCAAAGATAAGATATGTATCTGCATCTTTCAGATAATAATGTAGTAAAAGCGTTGCTGTAAATGAATGGGCACTTGTTTGGCTCATATATAAAAACTTAGGCAGCAACTGCACTTTTTCATTTACATTTATTTTAGTACCTCCGTGTAAATAATATCTGGAAGGTAATTTATTATTACTACCTAAAAAGGACTCTGTTGGCTGCGTTAGATGAAATGCAGAAAAACCAATAAATGGGTTAAAGCGTGAATTCTCTTTGGCATAATAATACAAAAAACCGGCATTAATATCCTCAACAGCAAAGCTTGTGTTGCTGAATGTTTCACCGCTTGAAAGACCAGCATCAAAATTTCCTCCATTAACACCTGTATATTGATTACCAAAGGTAAGATCGGAAACATTTATACTCTTTTGAAGCATACCTGCCTGTACTCCTAATGCCAAATGATGGTTGTTTTCCTTATCAAAAACCAAGTCGTACCCAAAAGATAATAATGCGCTTGTAACATTATAGCGTCCTGCTCCTGCGCGGTAATTCAAAACCTGTAAACCTACCCCGAATTTTTTAACCGGCATATCAAAAGAAATTCCGGCTGTTGTAAATGGTTTGCTTGCCACTGCAGCCCATTGAGTACGGTAATGGGCATGTACACGATAATGCCCGTCAAACATACCTGTCATAGCAGGGTTCAAAAACAAAGGAGGAGCATCATACTGTGAAAGCTGAAAATCTTGTGCAATAATAACAGAAGGAAAAAATAAAAGGCCTGTCACTATTCTGCTGCAATAAGCAGAAAACATGTCCATGCGTATTATTTCAATTATTTTCTTCATGTATTTATCTTTTATTTTCTTCCTTCTTCTCTTATCTTAATAGTGTTACATCACCCGATATTTTATATTCCTTATCATCTTCTGTAACCCCCATAATAGTATATATATACACACCCACGGGTTGCTCAACGCCATTGTATTTGCCATCCCATCCAAGAGATTGTTTATCAGATACAAATATTACTTCTCCCCAGTTATTATAAACTTTAAATTCCATTCTTTTATAAGGGCCGCCATAAACATAAAAAATATCATTTTGCCCGTCACCATTTGGTGAAAAGGCTGATGGGCCATGAGGATCTGTTGATACAATTTCCTGCTGACAAACAGTATCCGTGCATCCGCTGGGGTCAGTAACAATTAAACAAACATCATAAACTCCTCCAACAGTAAAAGCATGCGAAGGATGCGATAATCCCGAACTGTTAAAACCATCTCCATAATCCCATGACCAATCAACGGCATCAGTAGATTGATCCTGAAAAGTAATATTCTGTGCAATATCCGCTGTAGCATCACTTATAGTGAAAGCAGCTACAGGACCTGATACAAGACTTACTGTTTGAGTAAGGGTATCAAGACATCCTTGTGAGGATTGTACCACTAATATAACCGGAAACGAACCGCTGGAAGGAAATAAATGTGTTGGATTTGTTGCTGTACTTGATGTCATATCACCAAAATTCCAGCTTGACGATGCTATTGTAGCACTACTCACTGTAGAAGTATTAGTAAATGCTGTTCCATCTTTTAAACAAACTCCAACGGCTGTATAATTTGCCAACGGAAGACAATATACCGGAATACTTTCCACATTGGAGTCAATACAACCATTATCAGCCGTTACAACAAGGGTTACTGTTTTAGAACCACAACTGCTATAAATATGTGAAGGCGACTGAGATAAACTTGGAAGGCTTAAATCACCAAATGTCCAGTTCCAACTGGTAATACTGCCTGATGAAATAGAGCTGCTGTCGTTAAACTGAACCGCATCACCTGCACAGGCACTAACTGCCGAAAATGCTGCTACTGGCGAAGGTTTGATAGTTACAATCAAAGAGTCCTCAACCGGCTGGCAATCATTATTATTGCCCGACACGAATCTAAGCGTAACCATACCGGCAAGATTATCGTCAGCACTCGGGTAATAAACACCGTTAAGTGTTGTTGCATTAGGTAAAAATGTTCCTGTACCTGACGAAGACCAGGTGCCGGCACCCGTTGAAACAGTGACATCCAATAATATAGGATTGCCTGAACAGGAACTATCTTCTGTCTTAATTATAACGGTAGGAAGTGGTGTAAAGGTTAAAACCAAAGAGTCTCTTGACGCTGCACATATTCCATTGCCCGTTGATTCTAAATAAAGAGTCACAGAGCCTGCTGCTGTGTCACTTAAACCTGGATGGTAAAAAGTGCTTAAACTATCATCATCAGTAAAAGTACCCTCACTGCTTGTTGTATGCCATATACCACCCGTTGCTCCCGTTATAGTGGCAGAAACAGGAATGCTGCCTACATCTTTGCATACAGAAATATCCCCTCCTACATCAACTGTTGGAGCCGGGTTAAAAAATATAAGAACGGTATCGCTAACACTCGGACAATAAGAGGGCAAAGAGGTTAGTATTACTGTATCTACACCATTAGCCTTTGCCGCAGCAGTTGGAGTATAAATTGGTGTTAAAGAAGGTGGAAAAATAATAGGAAAGAAAGCTCCGGAGCCACTCCAATTCCCCCCCCCCGCATTTTGAACACTTCCGGATAAATTAACTGTTGTATTATTTTTGCAGCTTATAATGTCGGTTCCGGCATTCACAATCACCACACTCTGAATACCAACTCCTGTAGTAGTTGTATCCTTGCATCCATCAGATGATGTTACAACCAATATTACAAAAAAAGCCTGATTTCCTAAACTATACGTATGCGAAGTGTTTTGTAAAGCGGAAGTATCGCTATTGCCAGTTTCACCAAAGTCCCAATGCCAGTTAGTAATTGTACCACCACCGGGGCCCACTACCGAAGTATCATTAAACAGCACGGAGTTGGTTACACATTGAGGTGCATTACTGGTGAAACCGGCAGTAACAAAAGCCATATTTACCAATGTTGTAAATGTATCTGCACAGCCGGTTCCTTTGTCAACAATTAACATTGCTGTATAGCTGCCCAGTGCAGGATAAGTATATGCTGGCGGATTTTGAAGATTGGAAGTATCTCCCAGTGTGGCACCATCACCAAAATCCCAAAAATAAGTTGTTGCACCTACTGAAGTGTTTACAAATGAAATGGTTTTATTGTTACATGCGCCAGCTACTGTAGTAAAACGGGCTGTATCTCCCGGGCAACTGGCAAAAGAAATTAGAGGGCCAAAAAATATGAGGATATATAATAAGAGGAACTTATTCTTCATTCAAATTTTATTTTTTCGCACAAAATTGACGCGTAAAAGTAGTAAAATTTTCATTCATTCAAATTTTTACACCAAAAAAATTCGATTTAAAAACAAAAATCGATACAATCACAACAATTTACCCATTCTCTTTTCATTATCAGTCACTTAAAGGCATCGTATCGCTCTATAATTCTTCTGCAATCACCTCTTTTACTCCGGGAACCATACGTTTCATCAATGCCTCTATTCCCGTTTTTAAAGTAATTGCAGATGATGGACAACCACTGCACGCACCTCGCAATTGTACCGTCACAATTCCTTCTTTAAAGCTTTTGAAAGCAATATTACCACCATCACTCTCAACTGCCGGACGAACATATTGCTCTAAAACTTCCACAATCTTTGCCTCAGTTTCTGTAGAAGGTATATTGTGCTCTGTAAATACTTCTTTTTTTATAGAGAATGTAGTATCTACAG
Organism: Bacteroidota bacterium; assembly: GCA_023251835.1. Classification (GTDB taxonomy): domain Bacteria; phylum Bacteroidota; class Bacteroidia; order 2-12-FULL-35-15; family 2-12-FULL-35-15; genus 2-12-FULL-35-15. Next base: position 24,644 of record JAHEXZ010000035.1, read on the forward strand.
GCATTGCTGCTTTAGGAATATCCATAATCACAGGAGAGCCATCGCTTATATAAGTACGGATAAAATCACGTAATTCAGTTACAACATCTTCCCATTGAATATAATCATCTTTTGAAACTGTAACAAAATTTGCAGCCAGAAAAACAGCTTTCACAAATGGAAACTCAAAAAGTTTTGCGGCAAGAGGAGCGCCTTTTGTTTCCTCTTTTGACAAATATTGCGCAGTAGCGCCATCCTTAACCAATAAATGATTACAAACAAACTTCATGGATGCAGGATTAGGGGTGCTCTCTGCATAAATAATTACAGGCTTTTTTGCGAATGTTGTCATTTTAATATAGGAAATTATAAATCTGTTATTTTGGAATCTAATTACTAATTTTGAACTTTTATTTGGATGTACAAAGATATTAAATAATACCTTGGGGTTTCTATCCTAGTTAGATTCTGAGTGTAAATAAATGTAATCCATTCCTATAAAACCTCTTTACTTTTTAAACTTCAGGTATTCGTAATTCATTGGTATGAGTATAAAAACAGACTTTTTAATTATCGGTTCCGGCATCGCAGGTCTAAGCTATGCATTAAAAGTAGCTCCTTATGGTAAAGTGTGTATGATTACCAAAGCTGATGAAGACGAAAGCAATACTAAATATGCACAAGGCGGAATTGCTGCTGTAATGTATCACCCCGATTCTTATGAAAAACATATCAAGGATACATTAATTGCAGGGGATGGTATCTGTGATGAAGATGTTGTGCGTATGGTTATTACAGAATCAAATAAACGCATTAATGAACTAATTGCCTGGGGAGCAAATTTTGATAAAACAGAAACTGGTGAATATGATCTGGCAAGAGAAGGAGGTCACTCAGAGCATCGTATATTACATCACAAAGACAATACAGGGTTCGAAATCGAACGTGCACTATTAGCTGCTGTACACAAACATCCCAACATAAAAATCCTGGATCATCATTTTGCAATAGATATTCTGACACAGCACCACCTGGGTATTGAAGTAAACAGTAAAACTCCCAATATCGAATGTTATGGCGCCTATGTGTTAAACCTTCATACAAATGAAATAGAAACGATACTTGCAAAGGCTACGCTGATGGCCACAGGAGGAGCGGGAAATGTGTATTCCACCACCACTAATCCTTCTATAGCTACTGGCGATGGGGTAGCCATGATTTACCGTGCAAAAGGAAGAGTAGAAGGAATGGAATTCTATCAGTTTCACCCTACTTCATTGTACAACCCCGGTGAAAAACCATCTTTCCTTATTTCAGAAGCCGTACGCGGTTTTGGAGGAATACTGAAAACCATAGATGGAAAAGAATTTATGCAAAAGTATGATGCCCGCAAATCTCTTGCCCCACGCGATATTGTTGCCCGTGCAATTGATAATGAAATGAAAATTCGTGGTGATGACTACGTTTATCTGGATTGCAGACATTTAAATAAAAACGAACTCATAAAACACTTTCCCAATATCTACCAGAAATGCCTGAATACGGGTATTGATATAACAAAAGACTATATCCCTGTTGTGCCGGCAGCTCATTATATGTGTGGGGGTATCAAAGTGGATAAAAATGGCCAAAGTTCTATTAAATACCTGTATGCTGTTGGCGAATGTTCTTCTACAGGTTTACATGGTGCAAACCGCTTAGCTTCTAATTCATTGCTTGAAGCAGCAGTATATGCACACCATGCTGCAATGGATTCGATTGAAAAAATAAAACCAGTAAATTTTTGTGAAAAAATACCAGCCTGGAATGCAGAAGGAACACATCACCCCGAAGAAATGGTATTACTTACCCAAACATTACGTGAAGTACAATCCATTATGACTTACTATGTAGGTATTGTACGCTCTGACTTGCGTTTGCAGAGAGCTTTCGACAGACTGGAGATCCTTTACAAAGAAAATGAAACATTATATTTAAAAACGACTATTTCACCCAAGCTTTGCGAACTACGCAACCTGATTAATGTTGCTTATATCATCATCAAACATGCACGTAACCGGAAAGAAAGCAGAGGTTTACATTATACTGTCAACTATCCAAAAGTTGACAATAATGTACAATAAAATATGCTAAGAAAAAACGATTCAACTACTTGCTCAGGAGCAACAAGTATCCTCTCTCATCAAACTGCTTACCGTTTATAGATTCCGCTGTTATAATATAATAGTAGGTTCCATCATCAGCGCCTTTGCCATCCCAGCTTTGTTTTATATCTGTTGATTCAAAAACCTTTTTTCCCCAACGATCATAAATTGTTGCGGAATAGGTAACCATACCTATTCCTGAAATAAGAAACACATCATTTTTGCCATCCCCATTTGGAGTAAATATGTTTGGGATTGTAAGCTTACAATCCATAATAACATTCACTGCTACATAATCTGAAGCAGTATCACCACAAAAATCGGTTACCATAAATTGATAAATATTAAGACCTTCTTCTGTTGGAACCACAGAAGCCATTGGTGAAGTAGGGGTATGAATACTATCCACCGTAGACCCCGAAGCGATAGTCCAGAGATAACTGTTTGAAGCATACCCTCCGGTACTTGTACCCATTAGAGGATATGTTGTGCCACATATCTCCATATCTTCGCCTGCACTCACGTTCAAAGGCAAAGCAGTAAGAACGGTTACAGTAACACTATCACTTACAGGCCCCGTTGTACATTCGCTGGTACCTGTAACAGTATAAGTAATAGTGGTGGTTGGATTAGCAGTTGTGCTTGCTGTATTTGTTGTTGTTAATGCTGTAGCCGGGCTCCAGCTGTAATCTGTCGCACCTGTTGCAGTTAAAGTAGTGGGAACTCCCGGACAAATAGTTACATCGCTACCGGCATCAACACTGATAACTGCTGGAGCTGTTGCTGTAACATTAACAAAACCTGTATCCAAACATCCGCTTACCGTGTCAGTAACAATCACATAATACTGTGTTGTTCCTGTTGAGGTAAGAACTGCGGGGGTCGTTTGTCCATTCGGATTAGCTACTGATGATGGTTGAAACCAGCTATACGTATATTTTGTTGAATCAGGAGCCCCTCCACAATAATAAAAACGTGTATTGGTTCTGTCGTTGCTTGTTATAGGAGTTCCCAAATCAGGACATTGTGGCCCGGAATCGCTATATTTATATAGACAGGATGTAAAGGATGTAGTAGTATAGGGTGAAACACAGCTTTGAGTATAATTTGCATAGCCAAAAGTGCCGGGACCTTCTGTAAAACAAATTTCTACAACAAGATTAGAAACACCATCCCACTCATAGGCAAGATCAAACGGATGCGCATTCCAACCGGCAACCACATTATACGTTTTTGGGATATACACATTCGATAAACCACTTATCCAGTTACTCAATGATGTAGTGTTTGTGCAACCCATATTAATAGTAAACTCATGATAAGTTGTTATTCCAAAGATTTGTGTAACATTAAAATCAAGCTGATCTATTTTACCTCCTGTAATACCCATGGCATTTAATTCCGTTGCCCTGAATAAAAATTGGTGTTTCGCAGAAGTATACCAGTTACCATAAGGCGCTGGCCAGGTGGTGCTTGTGTTTTCTGTTGTTGCAGTTCCAATAGTGGCTGTCAAGGCTGCTGAACAGACAACCGGGCTTGTTCCGCAGACAGAAGGTGTAGATGTACCAAAAGTTACTCCCAACTGAACGGTATCACCCATACAAACAATTGATTCAGATGTATATGCAATAGGATCGGGTTTGTAGCTTGGTGTAATGGTTATCGTAGCTGTATCCTTTTTTACACAACCGCTTGCCCCTGTCACTGTAGCAATAAAATTATGAACACCGGGCACAGTAATCGTTGCCACAGGGTTGGTTATGGTAGTATCATTTAAAAAGGCTGCAGGTGACCACGCATACGTGTATGAACCTGAAGGTGAAGGAATTACCTCTAATTGAATAGGTGGTTGCAATAAACAGGTTATAATTTCACTTTGTGTTATTGTTGTTGTAAAATCAGGTACAACGGTTACTGTAACCGTATCTTTATTAATACAAGTTCCTCCCAGATTACTTGTTACCTGATAGATTGTTGTAGTTGAGGGGGTTGCAACAGCATTTGCACAAGGATTGCATGAAAAATTAGTTCCTACGGTTACTGGTGAACCGCTGATTGAACTCCAGAAAAAAGCACTGCCCCCGTTTGCCGATAACAAGCCACTTTGAGAAAGACATAATACGGTATCTGCAAATGCATAAGTACGAATTTCCGGAAGAACCGTAATTGTTACAGTATCTTTTTTCAAACATCCGAATGGGCTTGTAATGCCTATCTGATAATTATATGTCCCGGGAACAGCTACTGTTGCCGTTGGATTAGCTATTGTATCATCATCAAGATAGGTAGAAGGAGACCACAAATATGTATAAGCGCCTGCCGGAGAGCCACTTATGCTCATTTGAACAGTTTGTTGTAAACACAATGTGTCAGTTGTTTGAGTGGTAGTAAATGAAAAATCAGGCACAACAGTTACTGTTACAGTATCCCTGTTTACGCAAGTTCCACTGAGATTGCTTATTACTTCATAGGTTGTTGTGCTGGCTGGTGATGCAACGGGGTTTGCACAGGGATTGCATGAAAAATTAGTTCCCACTACCATAGGCGGCCCGCTAATAACACTCCAGGTAAAAACACTTCCTCCGGTACCATTTAACGTAGATGTTTGTGGGCCGCAAATTATTTTATCCGGGCCTGCAAGAGTTCGCGGCTGAACATTAATATCATAAACAAACGTTTGCTGGCCTACCACAGGACATGCACCATCATTAACCGTAACACTAAAGGATGTGTTTGTATTTGCACTGCCTCCGGGAGCCACCCAACTGATGGTTGCAGTCATTGGATTAGCCCCGGATGTAATAAGTGTTGATCCCGGAAGTACTGTTGCAATATTAGAAACAAGGGATAAACTATCCAATGAATCAGGATCAGTATAAGTGGCCGTAAAAGTAAAGGATGCTCCCTCACACATTTCAATAGCAAATGGCCCGCTTTGAACAGCTGTACCAGTAAGATTTGAAATCGCTCCTGCTCCCGGATCCGGCACTAAGTTTCCACAACTCTGTACTACAAATTGTATATCACGCATCACTGTACCAATTAAATTACCATTATTGTCAAACTCTTCAACCAAAACAACCACTACAAAATTTCCTATCGTTGTTGGCGTAAAGGATAATACTCCTGTTACAGGATTGACAGTAATACCTGGTATAGGAGATGTTGCGGAATATCCGGCATTATATGTAAGGTTAATAGGGCCTGCATCCATAGCATCAATTAATGAATAATGCAATGAATCACCATCCGTCTCCACAATTCCATAATTATAGTTTACAGCCTGATTAGCACATACATAAGGTATTGGCTGAGAAGTAAAAGAAGGAGAATTGTTACAAGGTGCTGTTGCACTGTTTAATGTGGCCTGAATATAACTTCCTTGAGAATCAGGAGACTGCAAATTTAAAATGGCACTGTTTCTGCAGCAGGTATTCCAGCTCATTGTCCAGGTATCACATAAGGTATCAAGTGTTACCACCCCAGTATAATAAAACACCCACATCCCGGGCAAATTCCCTCCATTACAAGTACTGTTATTTATTTGCGAGGCACATAACTGTGATATTTCCGTGCCTCCCGGATTCAGCACATCTACAGTTAAAGACGCAGTACTACCACAAGTGCTTGTAAAATCAATCCATTGTTGAGCTCCGGGATCAAACCCCATGCAATCAACAAATAAATTTAAATTAATCTGATACTGGTTGTTTCCCAAACAGGTATAACTTAAATCGCCACCAGCAATGTGAGAAGCTTTTATATATTGAACCAGGAAAAGTGTAAAAGTTAATGTTATAATAACTAATTTTTTCATCCAGAAATTTTTTTGCGAATTTACAATATTTTATCCATACAAAGGATGAATGATATTTTTCTTATCAAATTTATTCATCAAATATTCATAATAATCTCTTGCAGAGAAAATGACAGCTGGAAAAAAAGTGTTGAGAATTATCCCTTTTCAAGTGCAGGATTTTATCATTCTAAAAGCAATAATTTTGACTTTCTGGTTCACTATACTGAAATAATTTAATTAAATTCGTGACCCGGTCTTTTAGATTGCAGATGATAATATCTGCAACGGCTCTAAAACTCGTTAAGCACAATAGATTTAATAACTCATGTTACGCAAAGAAAAAGATTTAAAAATGATAGACTTTTATACTTGTAATGGACAAGAGAATTGAAAGGGAGAAGGGTAGTTTTCTCAAAAAGACAATAAAAGTGAGTGCTTTAAATAATTCATAATCACTATCATTGTCATTTCGAATCCTGCTGAAAGCAGGAAGAGAAATCTTTGCAATTGATTGACAAGATTTCTCACTGCGCTCGAAATGACAGGTGGAAATATAGAGATATTCTGAATTAGATATAAATTTTGCGTAACATCAGTTAATAATGTTAAACATTTGATGATGAGAAAAAGATCCAAATTTATTTTATTGTTTTTAGTAGTAATATTTTTTGCTAGCTGCAACAAGGATGATTTAAATTCAAGTTTAATAGAAAATATTGGCAAACCGGTTGCTTATGATAACAATGGAAATGTGCAACTGAATGTTGCTCTGGTATCCCTCACAGCCTCCGCCACAAAACAAGATAATATCTTAAAGATGACATCAATAATTGATAATATAATGCAAAACTATTCCCAAACCCGGTTAATTACTTTTGGAGAAACAGCTTTGGGATTATACTATACAGAAACGAATACAGCAGATTACTATCAGTCAATTGCTGAAACAATTCCGGGAAGCACTACGAATTTATTTAGAAATATTGCCCAAAATAAAAATATTTATATTGCTTTTGGGTTATTCGAATCGGATAATGGCAAGATTTACAATTCACTGGTTCTAATTGATTCCAATGGAAATATTATTGCCAAGCACAGAAAAGTGAATCTAATTGGTTATGAAATTGATAATGGAATTTCAGCCGGGGCTAAAGAAACAATTCCAATTGCATATATTGATGGAATAAAAACCGGTTTGGCTATTTGTGCTGATGGCCAGGACTTTTGGCTAACAAAACAATTAACAGATGCTAAAATTAAACTTTTAATTCATTCACTTGCGGATGAAACCAACGAATATGCAACTGGTAACGGACCACAATACAACTCATGGGTAATCTCTTCAAACCGGACAGGTGAAGAAACGTACAAACCTGGCTCCGTGATTAAATTTTCGGGTTATCATTGCATCAGCGACCCATCCGGAAAATTTGTTCATTATACAGAGGGTAGTGAGAGATATAATATTGCAAAAATCAATATTTACAATTAAATATATGAAATGATATTATAATGAAAAAAAGAACAATAATTTTTGTATTTATTATTTTCATCTTTTTGTCTCATACTTTTGCGAATAAAATACACTATAGTGAAGAAAATAATGATAGTACAAAATTTTATATCGGCATTAATCCTGTTGCGCTATTTACATGGATAAATACACCCCTGGCGAAGCTTATAATTCCTACTTTCAGTAATTTGGAATACGACCTTGCGTTAAACGGTGGTTATTTTATTAACAATAACAGTACAATTGAAACCCGAATTTCTTTTGGGAAACCAAGTTTAAGTTATTTTACTTTTCAAGCGCATTTGGGTTATAACTTATTTATTTCAAAAACATTATCAAAAAAAAAGAACGAGGAAAAAGGAGGTTTTTATACAGGAGTTTTTGCAAGATTTATCAATAATAATAATCTACTGACACACGTAAAATTTAATACTGTTATTCCAAATATTGCACTTGGATACAGGTGGGAAAAAAAACGTCTTTTTTACGATTTAAGATTTAATCAAATATTTGCCGCATACAGTTGGTCAACGCTTGAACATACCAAACCAAATTATGGTTGGTATTTTTCAGGAACCACACTCACGCCAATTTACCCATTCGTATCATTTAATTTGGGAATACGGCTTTGATTTTATCCTTTGTGGGCGTGTTATCATCTGCAAAGGCTCTAAAGGTGTATTTTGTGGATAATAGAAATGAACCTCCCCGCAGCAGAGCTGCATTTAAGACCCCTTAAAATAATTCATAACTAAGGAAAAAAAATTCACACATCAAATCCCCATTCTTCATTAAACATTTTGCCGGGAATTAACGACTTTTTTTCAGGCTTTTGGGATGCCGCAACAGGTTGTTTATACTCTGCCTGTTTCTTTTCCTCTTTCCTGTTTTTTTGCTGCTGTTTTATAGTTGCATAGTCCTGTTCTTTATTCCGTTTGTCATTTTCACTACCGGCTAATGGTTTGGGTTCAACTACTCCCACAAATGTAAAATCAAGTTGTTTCTTAGGTAAATCGGCACGTTTTACTTCAATTTTAACCGTGTCTCCAAGCGTAAGAACTTTGCCATATTTACGTCCGCGCAAACAATAATTATCTTCATCAAAAAAGTAATTATCATCAGATAAATCACGCAAACGTACCATTCCTTCGCAATGGTTTTCAATTATTTCTACAAATATTCCCCATTCAGTAACACCGGATATAATTCCATCATACTCCTGTCCTATTTTATCAGATAAAAACTGTACCTGTTTGTATTTAATTGAAGCTCTTTCAGCATCGGCTGCCAGCTTTTCCATATCAGAAGAATGCTGGCACAGTTCCTCCAATAGATCAGAATCCGGACTTTTTCCACTATCTAAATAGTGTTGTAATAAGCGGTGCGCCATCACATCGGGGTACCTGCGGATGGGGGAGGTAAAATGCGTATAAAAATCAAACCCCAAACCATAGTGACCGATATTTTTTGTAGTATATATGGCTTTAGCCATGGTTCGTATGGCAAGCATTTCAATCATTCCTGATTCCTTCTTCTGATTTACTTCTTTCAATAAACTATTCATTGAATCGGCAACGGTTTTCTCATTTCTTAAATTCACCTTATAACCGAATTTTCCAACAAATTCTGCAAAGCTGGTCAGTTTATCGGGGTTAGGCTTATCGTGTACACGGTATACAAAGGCACGTTTTGTTGTTGCCTGATTCTTGTCCCTACTCTCCTGGACACCTTTTGTTTTCCCAATAAATTCAGCTACTTTACGATTTGCAAGCAGCATAAAATCTTCTATCAACTGATTAGAGTCTTTCGCCATTTTAAAGAATACGCCCGTTGGGTTGCCTGTCTCATCCAGATGAAACTTTACTTCTATTTTCTCAAAAGCGATACTTCCTTTTCTGAAACGGTTGGAACGTAGTGTTTTTGCCAGACGGTCAAGCGTTAGAATTTCATCACTGAATGTTCCTTCACCGGTTTCAATAATTTCCTGCGCCTCTTCATAAGTAAACCGTTTGTCAGAATTAATGATTGTTCTTCCAAACCATTCATCCTCCACCTGTGCATTATCTGTTAGCTCAAATACTGCGGAAAAACATAGTTTATCCTCATTGGGGCGCAATGAACATACATTATTAGATAATATTTCCGGTAACATCGGAACTACCCGGTCAACAAGATAAACAGAAGTGGCCCTTGAAACAGCCTCTTTATCAATAATAGAGTCAGGCTTTACGTAATGGCTCACATCTGCAATATGTACCCCAATTTCCCAGTTTCCGTTTTTTAATGACCTTATAGAGAGTGCATCATCAAAATCCTTTGCATCAACCGGGTCAATGGTAAAAGTTGTAACATTCCTAAAGTCGCGTCTTTTAGCAATCTCTTCTTTCGAAATAGTTATTGGAATAAGGTCAGCAGCACGTTCAACATCCTTAGGAAACTCGTATGGCAAACCATACTCTGCCAGTATTGCATGCATCTCCGTGTCGTTTTCTCCAACATCACCCAGTACTTCTATAATCTCACCTATGGGATTAACACCATTCTTAGGCCATTCGGTAATTCTTGCAATGGCTTTTTGTCCATCTTTTACACCATTCAGCTTGTCTAAAGGAATGTATATATCAATATGAATTCTGTTATTATCAGGCACTAAAAAAGCAAAACGCGGAGAAAGCTGTATTGTGCCAACAAATTTAACCCTTGCACGTTCTATTACTTCTATAATTTCTCCTTCAGGTTTATCTCTTTTACTAGGATATAATACCACTTTTACAGTATCTCCATGTAATGCGTTTAGTGTTTTAGATGGTACCACCCACACGTCTTTTTCCATCTCTTCTGAAACAATATAGGCTGTTCCCGTACTGGTCATATCCACCTTTCCGGTTATGTACTGACGTCCCGACTTTACTTTGAATTTACCTCGTTCCGTTTCAATTACGGCATTGTTCTTTTTTAATTCCTGTAAAATAGTATTTATCAATAACCGTTGAGAATGGTCTTTCACATCCAATGCCGCGGCAATTTGTTTATAATTGAGCGATTTCTCGGCATTTTTTGATAATACCTTCAAAATTTCTTCAAAGAAATGACCCTTGTTTTTTCCCTGGTTTTTATTTCTTTCCGAAGCTATTTTTTTTGTCATACCTCAAAGGTAAGCATTAATTCAGCGAAAGAGTCTGGGTTAACAAAAATTAAAAAAAACTTTTATAGTGCAACCAAATAATGCAACTTTGCATCTCACCCACAGAACTTAACCTATGACAGATGAAGAGATAGTTAAAGGATGTATCAATAAGAATCCCGTTGCACAAAAAAACTTATACGATAAGTTTGCACGTAAAATGATGGGCGTTTGTTTAAGGTATTCTGAGAGTCTGGAAGAAGCCGAAGATGTTCTTCAAAACGGATTTATCACGGTGTTCGAAAACATAGCTACATTTAAAGGGCTTGGTTCTTTTGAAGGATGGGTTAGAAAAATTATGGTAAATACGGCCCTTACCAATATCAGAAAAAATAAAAAATTCAAACAAAATATTGCACTGGATAATGTAAGTTTTATGCTGCCTTCTACTAATCATGTATCAGAGAATTTTGCAGCCAATGAATTACTAAAACTGATTAAAACATTACCACCCGGCTTTAGAACAGTTTTTAATTTATACGCAATAGAAGGATATTCTCATAAAGAAATCGGGGAAATGCTTAATATTTCAGAGGGCACTTCAAAATCCCAATATTCACGAGCAAAAGCTCATTTGCAAAAAATGATTCCTAACAGATAAAAAATAGAGAACATGAAACAAAACGATGATATAGAAAATGTATTCAAAAAATCATTTGAAAATTATGAACCGGAGGTAAGGCCAAAGGTATGGAAAAACATTCGTATTGGCCTCAAATGGGGAAGTTTAGCTTTTTTTATCAATGCTCTTATAAATAAAATCGGTACTACAGCCATTGTAATTGCTGTTTCATCTGTAGCAGCTATTATAGGCGTTATATCATTTATGAATTGGGATACCGATAAAAAACAAGAAACGGCTCTTGAAACTCCATCAACAACTATTTCTCAAACGTCCACCATTGCGGATAAAGAACATGTCAGTACAACCGAAAACAATACAGCAGAAGGTCATGAATCGATATCAAATACGGAAATTAAGCCTGTTAAGGAAGCTGCAGAAAAAACGGAAGCCGGCAAAAATATCATTATAGATGAGAATGTTGCATCTATTGCTGCAAATCAGATTAGCGGAACAGCACCGCTGATTATTGATTTTTCCAACACAGGAAGTGGCAAAACAAATAAATGGATATTTAGCGATAATAAAAACACAATTGGTGTATCAAATCCTGTACATATTTTTGAAACCGCTGGCACTTATTCTGTCAGACTTAACTCAACTGATGCGTCAGGGAAAACGGATACAGACACAATTACAGTGGAAGTTACAGGAAACGCACCGGCAGCAATAGAGTTTTCTCCGGATGGAGATGGTGTTAATGACGCATTTAAGTTTGATATTCAGAAAATTGTTTCTATGAGCTCTAAAATTTTTGATAAAAACGGTGTTACAGTATATAAATCTGAAAGTGCCGGAGCCTGGGATGGAAAAGATTTACAGGGTAGAGATGCGGCAGAAGGCACTTACTTTTATACAGTACATGCCGAAGGGGCTAATGGAAAAAAATACGATAAAAAAGGACTTATAAATCTTAAAAGATAAAACTCAAACAGGCTGTCTAGAAAGTCACAAATCAGGAATCGTCATTGCGAACGAAGTGAAGCAATCTCACAACAAACAGGAAGATTGGTTCGACTAAAAAGTCTCGCAATGACGTTTTTAAGATTTTTAGACAGCCTCTTGAAATGGCAAATAAAATTCGCGCTCAGTCGAGAGAGAAGGGCTGGGATTACCCGGCACTCACCATCTTCAACATTCCAATTTCAGCGTCTGTTAAAAAACGCCAGCGGCCTCGTGGAAGATCCTTTTTTGTCAAAGGGCCAAACATCGCCCTGTCTAATTTACGTACATTATAACCAACATGCTCAAATATCCTGCGGACAATTCGGTTTTTGCCAGAATGCAATTCTATACCAACCTGTGTTTTATCGATACCATCACTAACATACGTAATTTCATCCACTTTAATAGGCCCGTCTTCCAGCTCTATTCCGGCTGCTATTTTATCCAAATCTGCATGTTTTAAAGGTTTATCAAGTGTAACATGATATATTTTTTTGACACCATAACGCGGATGGGTGAGTTTTTTAGTCAGCTCACCATCATTGGTAAACAAAAGAAGGCCTGTTGTAGCCCTATCTAAACGGCCAACCGGATACACCCTTTCACGGCAGGCACCGTGTATCAGCTCTAATACTGTTTTGCGCTCCTGCGGATCATCAGCTGTAGTAATATAATCTTTGGGTTTATTTAAAATTAAATATACCAAACGCTCTTTTCTAAGCGTTTGCCCGCCATATCTAATGACATCTGTCGGTTTTACTTTATAACCCATTTCAGTGATGGTTTTGCCGTTTACCTGAATCACTCCGGTAGCAATCAGCTCATCTGCTTCTCTGCGCGAACATATACCGGCATTGGCAATATATTTATTTAAACGAACAAGGCCTTCCGATCCTTTTTCTTTTTTATGGGTTGTGCGATAGTTTTCCTTAGGTTTAGCACTTTTTGTATTGTTTCCATATTCAAAATCGCTTTCATCCAAATCATACGGATTATGCAATTTCTTTTCAGAAAAGTTTTTTTTACCAATAGGTTTCTTTTTGTCTTTAGTAGTAAATGGCTTGTTCTCTCTGTCTTTTCTTTTTTCAAAGGGTAATTTTCCTGTTTTTCCCTTTTCAGAACCTGTTTTTCGGTCTTTGCCGGCACCAAAATCCGATGGTCGTGAATCATCACGCAAACGTTCAAAAACAGGCTTCTGGCCGAATTTCTTGCGGAATTTAGGTTTTTCGGCTGCGGAGCTATCTTCTTGTGATGGGTTATGAATAAATTTTCTATCCGGATTAAAAACCTTTCTTTTGGAGAATTTTTTACTCTTGTTGTTTTTATTGCCATTATGGCTATCTTCTTTTGTCATTTTGTTTTTTTTACAAAACTACGAAAACAAGCGGACTTTTATGGGATAAATAGTAACGAGGGTGTATGGCTATTACAAATCAGTCCCTTTTTATTACCAAACAGTATTTTTAATCCATGATTCATCTTGTTCTTTTAAAGATTGTATCTGCTCATTGTTTTATTAGACAATATCTTTTTATCTTTGTTTTGTTGAAAAATTATTTATCCATATCACTTCTAACCGTTTACCTGTTTTCGGCAACAGAGCTGCACCAGCTGATAAAGCTACCAGTATTGATAGAGCACTACATAGAACACAAAGAACAGAATAATAACCTGTCGCTTTGGTTCTTTTTATATATGCATTATGCAGATACAAGCACAAAAGATGCTGATTATGATCAGGATATGAAACTGCCTTTCAAATCGCATAGCGAATGCTCCAGCTTATCTATTGCTGTTACAGTTCCTCCCCAATTCCCTGATTTAATCAAATCTTTCTTTTCAGAAAAAAAAGAATTCTCAGCATACAATGAAAACGTTGTAAGCTCCGCTTTTCTCTCTTTTGTGTGGCAGCCGCCCAAAACGTGTTAATCCTCACACCCACTTTAAGGACAAGGAAAATTTCTTCAGAGAGATTTAACCAGCCTGTTATTATTTTCTATCAATACAACGTATGATTTTTAGAGATAATTTATGCTAAATAAAATTATTGCATTTTCAATAAAGAACAAGCTCATCATTGGAATGTTTACTATTGCTCTAATTTGTTACGGAGCTTATGAAACCACACGACTGCCTATTGATGCTGTTCCGGATATTACCAACAACCAGGTACAGGTTATTACAGTAGCTCCTTCATTCGGTGCAAACGATATAGAACGGTTAGTTACATTTCCAATAGAACAAGCCAACAGTAATATAGACGGAATAGAAGAGATACGAAGTTTCTCCCGGTTTGGATTATCTGTAGTGACCATTGTTTTTGATGACCAAACGGATGTTTACTGGGCACGGCAACAGGTAACAGAACGATTACAAAATATCCAATCACAAATACCGAAATATATTGGTACGCCTGAATTGGGTCCCATCACTACAGGACTTGGTGAAATATATCAATATGTGGTTCGACCCAAAAAAGGATATGAAAACAAATACAATGAAACAGAATTGCGTACCATACAGGATTGGGTTATACGCAGGCAACTGCTGGGTATAAAAGGTGTTGCCGAAGTAAGCAGCTTTGGAGGTAAGCTGAAACAGTATGAAGTTGGTGTTGACCCAAATAAGTTACAATCATTGAATGTTACTATTCATGATGTATTTACTGCACTGGAAAATAATAATCAGAATACCGGAGGGGCATATATTGAAAAAGGGCCTGCCGTTGTATTCATTAGGAGCGAAGGGCTAATTGGCTGTAAAGAAGATATCGAAAATATTGCTGTTAAATCAACAGAAAAAGGCATCCCTGTCTTTATACATAATGTAGCTCAGGTAAATATTGGCCATGCTACCCGTTATGGAGCAATGTGTTACAATGATGAAGGTGAAGTAGCAGGAGCCATTGTAATGATGTTGAAAGGGGCTAACAGCAGTGAAGTTATCAATAGAGTGAAAAAAAGAATTGACCTTATTCAAAAAACATTACCTGAAGGTGTTGTTATAGAACCCTTCCTTGATCGTACCAAAATGGTAAACAACGCTATCAAAACGGTTGAAACCAACCTAATGGAAGGTGCCCTGATAGTAGTATTTATTTTGGTGCTGCTGCTTGGCAATTTCAGAGCAGGTCTGCTGGTAGCATCGGTTATTCCCCTGGCCATGCTTTTTGCAGTAATTATGATGAACCTGTTTGGGGTAAGTGGTAATCTGATGAGCCTGGGAGCGCTCGACTTTGGTTTGATTGTGGATGGAGCAGTAATTATTGTGGAAGCTGTTATGCACCAGCTAATGTATAACAAAGTCACTTTTGCTGCCGGCTATGTTTCGCAAGAACAAATGGACCAACAGGTGAATAGTGCAGCCGGAAAAATGATGAATAGTGCTGTATTCGGGCAGATTATAATTCTTATTGTATACCTCCCTATTTTCACGTTACAGGGAATAGAAGGTAAAATGTTTAAACCCATGGCTCAAACAGTTGCTTTTGCTCTGGCAGGTGCCTTTATTCTGTCACTCACATACATTCCGATGATGAGTTCGCTGATAATAAGTAAAAGAATAAAAAAACAAAAGAATTTGTCGGACAGGCTTATGCACAGAGTGGAAAAAAGCTACCAACAACTTGCGTCAAAAGTAATACGAAAACCCAAAATGGTTTTATCCGCTGTTTTTATACTGTTTATTATTGCAATAGGGCTGCTTACTTTTTTGGGTGGGGAGTTTATTCCAGCACTGGAAGAAGGCGATTTTGCTGTAGAAACAAGGGTGTTGGCTGGAAGCAGCCTGAAAACATCTATTGATTTTAGTCAAAAAGCAGCCCACATACTTAAGTCACAGTTCCCAGAAGTAATAAAAGTTGTAACCAAAATTGGAAGCGGTGAAGTGCCCACAGATCCTATGCCTATGGATGCAAGTGATATGATGATTATACTAAAAGATAAAAGCGAATGGAGCTCTGCCCAAACCGTTGAAGAGCTGGCAGCAAAAATGAGCAAAGCACTGGAGAACATTCCGGGTATAACCACAGGTTTTCAATATCCTGTTCAGATGCGATTCAATGAGCTGATGACGGGTGCCAGACAGGATGTGGTTTGTAAATTATTTGGTGAAAATCTCGACAGTCTTGCTTTTTTTGCCGGAAAGCTGGGACTTATCATAAATACAGTTGAAGGAGCACAAGACCTGTACATTGAACCAATAACAGGTGTTCCGCAAGTGGTGATTACTTATAACCGTTCAATTGTTGCTCAGTATAATTTGAATATTGCTGATATAAATAAAACAATAAACACAGCTTTTGCCGGGCAAAGCGCAGGAATAGTAATGGAAGGAGAAAAGCGTTTTGACATAGTGGTTCGCCTGAACACAAAACAACGTCAAAGTCTGGAAGATATACAACACCTGTTGATTGCAACTCCACAAGGCAACCAGATTCAATTACACCAACTGGCTGAGGTACAAATGAAAGATGGTCCCAACCAGATTCAGCGTGAAGATGCGAAACGAAGAATTGTTGTGGGCTTCAACACAAGAGGCAGAGATGTGGAAAGTATAGTAAAAGAAGTTCAGGATAAAGTAAATAAACAGTTAAAGCTCCCCACAGGTTATTATATAACGTATGGTGGAGCCTTTGAAAACCTTAGTGAGGCTATAAAACGCCTGATGATTGCTGTTCCTGTTTCATTAGTGCTTATTTTTATTTTGTTATATTTTGCTTTTCGCTCCGTAAAACAAGGTTTACTTATATATTCAGCCATACCATTGTCAGCTATTGGTGGAGTATTTTTTCTGGCATTAAGAGGAATGCCTTTCAGCATTAGTGCAGGAATAGGCTTTATTGCATTATTTGGTGTGGCCGTGTTAAATGGAATTGTATTGATTGCCGAATTCAATAACCTTAAAAAAGCCGGAATAAAAAATTTATACCGAATTGTTTTAACAGGAGCAAAAGTAAGATTACGTCCTATATTAATGACTGCATTGGTTGCTTCTCTGGGTTTTTTGCCAATGGCTCTAAGCAATGGCGCTGGTGCAGAAGTACAACGGCCATTAGCAACCGTAGTAATTGGCGGGCTTATTGTTGCCACCTTTCTGACACTTTTTGTACTTCCTATCTTATACATCATTTTTGAAAACATGAGAAAACCTTCCTTTTCCGGGAAAACCGTATTGGTTCTTTTTCTGATTTATTATACCACTCCATCCAAAGCCCAAAAAATTACATTGGAGGCCGCAATAGACAGCGCATTAACGAATAACATGAACCTGAAAAATGAACGATTAAAAACAGAATATCAGAAGAAGCTGATTGAAACATATGCTGCTATACCTCAAACAAACTTCATGGGTGAAGTTGGCCAGATAAACAGCATTTATACCGATACGAGATGGGGTGTATCACAATCATTAAATTTTCCTGCTGTATACTCAAATCAGAAAAAAATGTTGACAGAAGAATGGAAAGCAAAAATGCTGTCAACCATATTAAACGAAGCAGAAATCAGGAAAACAGTAATGCAACTGTTTTGCCACATTATTCTGCTGAAGGAGAAAGAGAAATTACTTTTGAAATCAGACAGCCTGTTTTCACAGTTTTTAGAAAAGGCTCGATTGCGCTTTGATAAGGGTGAAGCGAATATTATAGAGAAAACATCGGCAGAAGTCCAACGGGGAATGATTTTGTTGCAATTGAGAAACCTGAAAGATGAAATTCAAGCAACGTTACTTCAGTTTCAGTTAATACTAAATACAGGAATCCTATATCAGCCAGTTGCAGATAAACCTATTCTCTCTACGCCATTGATAACAGATACAAGCAATTTGACCGCACATCCTATCATCAGGTGGTATGAACAGCAAAAAGCGATAACCAGGTCTGACTTAAAATTAGAAAAATCCAGATTGCTGCCTGATATTAACCTGGGGTATTATAATATGAGCATGAAAGGTTCGGGTGCTGATAATGTTTTTTATACCGGAGCAACCCGATTCAACTCTTACCAATTGGGAATTGGAGTTCCATTAATTTTCGGTTCACAAAAAGCAAAAATAAATGCATCAAAAACAAATGTATTAATTGCGGAACAGGAATATCAACAGCAGGTTCAACAAATCAATAACGAACTAAAAAAGATATTGCTGTTATATAAAAGCAGGCAGGAAACGGTAAACTATATTGAACAAAACCAATTGCCGGGCTCAAAAATTATTTCAGATGCCGGTTTACTCAAGTTTACAAAAGGTGAAATCAATTATCTTGAATGGGTAATGATTAACAATCAGGCAATACAAATTCAAGGTAATTATATTGATGCATTAAGTTTATTAAATGAGTCGATTATCGAAATAATTTTTTTGACTACGAAATAATTAAAAAAAGATGAAAAATATATTAATCCTTCTATTATTCTTTTTTATCGTTGGCTGCGGAACCAGAAATGAGCCGTTGTCTTCAACTATTGAAACTATCAATGGAAATAGTATTACATTAACAGATGGACAGCTAAAATCATCCGACATAGTATTGGGCAACCTGGAACAAAAAAACATATCCAGACTTATAAAGGTGAGTGGAAAAATTGATGTCCCTCCTCAAAATTTAGTTTCTGTTAGTATTCCTTTAGGCGGATATCTAAAATCTACTAAACTACTACCAGGTATGCATTTGAGCAAAGGCGAAACAATTGCCACCCTGGAAGATCAACAATATATACAAATACAACAGGATTATCTTACAACAAAGTCAAAAGCTGAAATGGCTGAAGCAGAGTATCTGCGACAAAAGGAACTGAATGAAAGCAAAGCGAGCAGTGATAAAGTATTTCAGCAGGCAAAAACAGAATATACTTTCCTGAAAATTACTCTTAATGCCCTTGCTGAAAAATTAAAACTCATCAATATTGACCCACAAAACTTAACAACCGATAATATTTCAAAAGATATAAATATTTATGCTCCATTTGATGGTTTTGTTTCAAAAGTGAATGTAAATATTGGCAAATATGTTACCCCCTCTGATGTTTTATTTGAACTGGTAAACCCCAAAGACATTCATTTAAATTTGCATGTCTTTGAAAAAGACCTTATCCAGCTATCGGTCGGACAAAAGCTAATGGCTTATACAAACAGTAATCCGGAGAATAAACACAAATGTGAAATTATTCTTATAAGTAAAGATATTGGCCCGGAAGGAACAGCAGAAGTACATTGCCATTTTGAAGACTATGATAAAAATCTGCTTCCGGGTATGTATATGAATGCAGATATAGAAATTAATAATAACAAAACATATGCTGTACCGGAAGAAGCGCTGGTATCATTTGAAGGGAAAAATTACCTGTTTATTATAACAGGAAAAAATCAGTTTACTATGGCAGAAGCAGAGACGGGAGAAAAAGAAAACTACTGGATAGAAATCAGAAACAATACTATGTTTCAAAACAAACAAATTGTAATCCATAATGCTTATATTCTTTTGATGGGGATGAAAAATAAAGGAGAAGAGTAAGCTAAAAGATTATCTGATATTTTCCTCCCATAATGAGGATTTTCTTTCCCGAAAAAGTTGTTCTCATTTATTTATCACCCATATAAAATATTATGCACTGCTAATGAGTTGTTTAAAAGATAAAAAATTTGTCGGAATATGGCATTAGTTTTTTATTGAGAGAAACCATCTGAATATAAATAAACAATGTGCGATAAAGTGATGAAGAATATACATAAAAAAATAGTAATTGCTGATGACGATCCTGATGACAGAAATTTAGCATCAATTGTTTTTAAAGAGCTAAATCTAATACATATAGTAGATTTTGTAACGGATGGACAGGAGCTGATTGACTCTCTTACAAAGAAAGTTAATTCAAAAAGTGCGCTTCCTGATGTGGTATTATTAGATTTGAATATGCCTAAAAAAGATGGCAGGACAGCTTTAAAGGAAATAAAATCAAATCCCGGCCTGCAACATCTGAATGTAATTATATTTTCAACCTCATCTTCAGATGAAGATAAAAAATACACATTAGCCCTTGGTGCTATAAATTATATTATCAAACCTTCAGGATACAATGAACTGGTTTCTGTATTCAAATCAATTTGTGAAGAGTTTTTTGTAACCACTTCCATAAATTAAACGGGGCGCATCATAGAATGACCGCCCCGTTTGGATTCGCATAAATAATTTACTCTATTTACTGATAATTATTTTTTGTGTATTGCTGTTATTTCCTTGTGTTACTTTTATAAAGTATACACCACTTTGTAAATCAGTAACATTTATTTCTGTACTTAGTTCGCTGGTTTTTAAGGTTTTTATAGTTTTACCAAGCACATCGGTGATAGCAATAGCACTACCAGCACTATTACGGTTTGTATATACCATCAGCTTATCTTTTGCCGGATTTGGGTAAACTCTTAATCCAATATCATTTTTGATTTCACGAATACCTGATGGGATTTCAATTGTATTCAATTCAGTATTTGTTACAATTGGTTCATTGTAATCGAAATAAATATAACCTGTGTTTTCCATCTCTGTTCCAGGTGTTAAGCCATTGTTAAGTTTTATTTTGAACGTAACATACCCATGGCTGTTCATTTC
The DNA here is from genome assembly GCA_023251835.1 of Bacteroidota bacterium. Classification (GTDB taxonomy): domain Bacteria; phylum Bacteroidota; class Bacteroidia; order 2-12-FULL-35-15; family 2-12-FULL-35-15; genus 2-12-FULL-35-15. The sequence goes on from JAHEXZ010000035.1 coordinate 45,435, forward strand.
ATCTTGTGTGCTATCTGGCAACATAATGTTATCGAACATAAATTTAATTACACGATTTGGTAAAGTATACACCTGCATACGGTGACTTGCATTCAGAATTTCTATACTGTTAATATCTAAATCCGTATCAAGTGTATCCAGCACATAAATGTTGTGTGCGGGGGCTGTGCCTGTATTCTGGAAGTTAATGGTATACGTTAATGAAGGTTCGTCAGCAGGAATAAAGCCTTGAGCACCAGTACCAGCAGGCAGAACCTCTTTGTTGTTAGGGTCATAGCTTACACCTATTGCAAAACATTGTGTTATGCTGTTGTTGCTCAAATCAGCATCACCATTGGTTGGAAGAACCATTACAGTGATACATGCTGTGTCTCCAGCCTGTGCAGAGGTACAGGTCATTGTATTTACTGCATAGTCCCAATAGCTGAAAGTGCCAATATTGTTGATGTCGCTCACATTCCATATAAGTGAATCGCCTGTAACTGTTGGTATTACAACATCGGGTGTGTTTCCAAATCCCCAGCCGGAAGTGGAATAATCAATACACGCATCTAATACCACTATTACCTGGCCAGAAACAGCAGTTGTGGTACAACCTCCATTCAACAAGCCAATGTGTGGCAGAATAGCATCGGCAACACCCGGAAAGAAGCCATTCATCAATGATATATGTGTTATTGCGACATCAAAAGCCCCACCACAGGATACACCAAAATTTGAAGTGGCAGTTCCTGCAGTAATAGTAACGGAACTATTACTGCACGTGATTGTATAACCTGAATTTAAATAAGCAATTTGTATGGAATATGTTCCTGCGGGAAGGTAATTAAACGCATAATTTCCCTGGTAATCAGTCCATGCCCAGTATGTATTGCTTCCCATTGTAACAATCACCGGAACATTTGCTATACCGGCTTCTCCAATATCCTGGGTACAATTATTATTACCGTCACCATAAATAGTACCGGTTAAACTACCACAGGTGGTGCTGCCAATAGTTACTGATTGAATAATACTATCCATGTAGCATGCATTCGCATCAATTAATTTTAAGAAAACAGTGTATACACCCGGAGCACTATATTGGTGAGAACCGTTTACGTTCTGCCAGGAACCAGAGGTGTTTCCATTGTGTTGAATCTGGATTGATTCGGTAGAGCCATCGCCCCAGTTAATTACCAATTGGCTGGAATCGTTACCAAAAAGGTTATCAAATCCCACATAAGAATAAAAATTTGCTACATCTGAAGCACAATTTCCCACACTCATTGAACTGTACTGAAAAGCAATGTATGAAGAGCATGAAGTGCTATTGACCGTTACATGAGTACTGTCACTATAGAAAATGGAATTATCACAGTCTGCTATAATTATTATACTGTAATTAAAATCACCGTTGTATGGATATTGATGCGATATGGTTGCTATGGTTGTATTGCTCACCAGTAAGGTATCATTTGACTGGTTATTATAATTATTTTGCAATATCATTGTATATGTTTCTGAACTGGAAAACCCGCTAACAGTAAAGTCATATACCCCATTTGGTTGAGGCGTTTGTGTGAGCGTCAGTTGATTTTGCAGAGCGGTAATGGGTGCGGTTATGTTTACGGTAACGGTGTCATAAAAAATTCCATTGGCAGCGAGGTAAAAGGTGTTGCTCCCAGGGGCAATAGTATTTAAATATACACTTATAGGAATACAAAATGTATCTTGACCACTTTGTACACTTCCTATGTAGTTATATGCAGTATCAAAAATTTCTGCGAAACCAATACCGGTAGAATCGTAAACACAAAATTGAAGTTCACACCTGTTGTTTATAGTAGCTCCGTTTTGTGGTGAAACAAAAGACATTCCCGTACCGCCTTGACAGCTCATGACAGTTATATTAACCCATACATTAGATCCATTACAACCATTATTAGGGGTGATGATATAAGAAACATAGCCCGAATTTGGACCAGTAAGGGTTAATGTTTGAGCGATACTTGAACCAGTACCGGATGAAGCTCCAGTAACACCGGATTGTGAAACAGTCCAGCTATATGTTGTTCCGGTTGTTGAACTTGAAAAGGCAATAGAAGTAGTATCTCCTGAGCAGATAGTTTGAGAAGAAGGGGTAGCTGTTGCTACCGGGTCAATGTTTACGGTTATTGTATTAGAATTTATACTTGTTCCATTTCCATTTTCCGCTCTTACTCTGTAATAATAAGTTTGTGTAGACAAAACTCCAGTTAGATTGAACGTAGTTACATTCCCCACAATTGAATCACTAAAACCAGAGACAAAACTAGTAAAAGCTATATCAGTAGATACATCCAAGTAATAATCTGTTGCAGTAAAAACACTATCCCAGTTTGCATTAAAGGAAGTGCAGGTAAAATTATCTGCCGCTGTTGCCATAGGTGCATTAGGTACCTGTGCAAACGCCTTGGACAAGCCAATAATACTTAAAAGAAATGCATAAAATAATAGCTTTACGCCAAAACCTCGTTTTGACATTGCCGACTCCGGAATAGTAGTTGCTGTTTTCATGGTTGCTGGGTTTTACTGTT
>JAHEXZ010000036.1:0-11589 GCA_023251835.1 Bacteroidota bacterium
AAGCATGGTGCAGATAAAGTAGCAAAAGATTTGACCAAAAACGGTATCAATTCCCAGGCAATACATGGCAACAAATCCCAGAATGCCCGTCAGAACGCATTAAATAATTTTAAATCCAAACTTACCCGTGTGTTGGTTGCTACAGATATTGCAGCCAGAGGTATTGATATAGATGAATTAACGCACGTCATCAATTTTGAATTACCGAATATCCCAGAGTCGTATGTACACCGTATCGGCCGCACAGGTAGGGCAGGAGCAAGCGGTATTGCTATTGCATTTTGTGATGCTGAAGAAAAAGAATATTTAAGGCATATTCAAAAACTGATCGGTAAACAAATTCCTGTGATTGATAATCATCCTTATCCATTGATGAATCATACGGTAATAAAACCTCCTCCTCGTCCGCAACGCCCCTCAAGAAACTCTTTCAACAGAGGAGGCTCAGGGAATAATGAAAAGAGAGGGCATTCTACAAGTGCTGGTTTTATGCCTAAATCGGGGCAGGCTAATGGTAAACCCAAGTCGAAAAACCGGAAAGGGCGCAGTAATGGCTCCAAGGGAAACATAAATCAAAGTTCGTCAGCGGGATAGCGCTGACTCAAAATATTAAAATATTGAACTTTTTTGCATATATGTTCCCAGCTTTTATGGAGTAGAAGAAAAAACAGGCCGTATTGATTTCAACAAAATTGAAGCTATAGCAATTAAAGAAAAACCAACGTTGATTATTTGCGGAGCTTCTTCCTATTCGCGCGACTGGGATTATAAAAAATTACGACAGATAGCTGACAAAATAGGAGCACTCTTATTGGCGGACATTTCGCACCCTTCGGGCCTGATTGCAAGAGGATTGTTAAATGGCCCCTTACCCTGTTGCCATATTGTAACAACAACCACACATAAAACACTTCGCGGACCTCGCGGAGGAATGATTATGATGGGCAAGGATTTTGAAAATCCTTGGGGTGATAAAACACCAAAAGGCGAAACCAAAATGATGCCAACTATCCTTGAAGCTGCCGAACAGTATGCTACATTGGGTGAGATTGCAGATATCATGCGGAATGTGTTTGGGGAGTATAAGTAGTTTATAGACTTTCCTTTTCATTGGGAAAACCAATTTTTATTTTATACCAGGAAATTTTCAATAAACCTCAATCATTAAATTGTTGGTTATTAGTTGTTTAAAAAACATATTCTACTATTTCTATAGAATTACTTGCAAATTAATTTTTTATGTATTTACTTTGCTGCCGAAATATGAAATACAGAATACTTATTATCAATTACTTTTTGTCTGCCTGCTGTTATAGTGTAATTCTATATTAGTAGGGCGGCCACAATTATTAATTAAAACATTCAGAGCCTTCCACAAAAAACGTGTGAAGGTTTTTTATTAATCAAAAACATGGAAAAAATATACATCAGTGAATCTGGCCCGGAAATATCCGCAGCCATTTATGGATTTTGGAGATGGAATACTCCTTCTTTAAGTTCAATAAAGAAAATAGAAGATATTGTTAACTATAATCTGGAGCTCGGTGTAAATACATTTGATCATAGCGACCAGTATGGTAACGGAAAAATTGAAGAACTCTTTGGAAAAGCCATTAAAGGCAAATCTTTTAAACGTGAAGATATTATCATTTCTGCAAAAGTGGGCATTAAAAGTATTGGAAATGGCAAAGAAAAACAATATGACTTAAGCCCTGAATACATCAGAAAATCATTGCATGAAACTTTAAAAAGACTGCAAACAGATTATATTGATATTTTTTTGCTGGAACATTTCGACTATCTTATGGATGATGGGGAAGAGTCCGCTTCTGCATCTGAATTAACAGAACTTGTTTATAATGGAAAAATAAGGCACATTGGTGTAGCTAACTTTAATGTGTTTCAGCATCGTCTCCTTGCTTCAAGATTAATCCAACCTATTGTAACCAACCATATAGAATTAAATGTTTTAAATACCAATGCCATTGATGACGGGCGATTGGACTTTATCAAAGAACAATACAGCAAACCAATGGCCTGGGCTCCATTGGCAGGTGGAAGAGTACTAAATGGTAAAGATAAAAAAGCCATTAAAGTACGGAGGGTACTTACAGAGATAGGGAAAAAATACAATGCCAATGTGGAACAAACCGCTGTAGCATGGCTATACAAATTAGGTGCATTACCAATCATTGGCAGCCCTGATAAAAAAAGAATCAAAAATGCGGCTAGCGCATACTCTATTAAACTAAGTAATGAGGATTGGTATAGAATATTTAATGCTACTAAATAACTAAGTATATGCAAAGTTTTAGAACGGAATTAGAATTAATCAATCATTCTGGTAAAGCCTTAGTAGAAAAAGATATTATTGAGCTCGACAGAAAAATCAGTGAATTTCGAGAAGGAAAAATTGATGAATCAAGATTCAAAAGCCTGCGGCTGGCACGTGGCGTATATGGCCAGCGCCAGCAAGGTATACAGATGGTGCGTATCAAACTGCCTTTTGGAAAAATCAGCACTAAACAATTACTGCGTATTGCCGACATAAGTGATGAATATTCAAATGGTAACCTGCATTTAACAACCCGACAGGATATACAGATTCATCATGTTAGTCTTGACAGAACTCCTGAATTATGGGCCAAATTAGAACAGGATGATATTACAATACGCGAAGCGTGCGGTAATACTGTCAGAAATGTAACTGCATCTCCGGAAGCCGGAATTGACAAGGATGAACCATTTGATGTCTCTCCTTATGCTTATGCTGCATTTAGTTATTTCTTACGTAAGCCTTTTGGACAGGAATTAGGCCGCAAAGTAAAAATAGCATTTTCAAATAATGATAAAGACACGGCTCTCACCTATATCCATGATTTCGGATTTATTCCTAAAATAAACGAACAAAACGAACGCGGTTTTAAAGTATTGGTTGGAGGAGGTTTAGGAGCACAGCCCTTTTTGGCACAAACTGCGTATGAATTTTTACCAGAAAATCAATTAATCCCTTTTGTTGAAGCCGGTATACGTGTATTTGACAGGTATGGTGAAAGGGTGAGTCGCCATAAAGCGCGTATTAAATACCTGATTAATAAAATTGGAGTAGAAGAATTTCTAAAATTAATTGCTGAAGAATGGAAAGCGATTTTAACAAAAACTTATGAAATAGACAGAACTGTAACAAGTAACGATAACGCTCCACCATCTAAAAAAGTTTTACCTGAGAAACAACCCGATAATGATATAAATGCTTATTCTGCCTGGTTAACTACCAATACATTCAAACAAAAGCAGGAAGGTTATTATGGAGTATATATCAAAGTAACGTTGGGTGATATTTCATCTGATAAAGCAAGGAAGTTAGCAAGTGTAATTGATACATATGCTTTACCGGATGATTCACGTATTACTATCAATCAGGGTTTTTTGCTTAAATATGTTTTAAAAGAAGCTCTGCCATTCATATATAATGAATTAAAAAATCTGGAACTGGCCACTCCCGGATTTGATTCAACAGGAGACATTACAGCATGTCCTGGTACATCTACTTGTAACCTGGCTATTTCAAACAGCACCAATATATCTCTTGAGCTGGAAAAAGTAATCTATGAGGAATATCCCGAATTAATATATAACCATGATGTGAAAATTAAAATAAGTGGTTGTATGAATTCCTGCGGTCAGCATGGGATAGCACAAATAGGTTTTCATGGCAGTTCTTTTAAAGTGGGGATCAATGTGGTTCCTGCTGTTCAATTATTATTAGGCGGAGGAACATTGGGTGATGGCAATGGACGTATTGCTGATAAAGTAATTAAAGTTGCTACTAAGCGTGCCCCCGATCTGTTAAGAACATTATTTAATGATTTTGAAAAGAATTCTCTAACGGATGAATATTTTAACTCATATTATGACAGAAAGGGTAAAGACTACTTTTATCAACTGCTAAAACCTCTTGCAGATAGCACTAACCTAAAGGAAAGAGATTATACTGATTGGGGTTCAGAGGAAAAATTTCAAACAGCTATTGGAGTGGGGGAATGTGCGGGAGTTATTATTGATTTGGTTCAAACGCTGTTTTATGAAGCTGAGGAAAAATTAGTTTGGAGTGCCGAAGTTTTTGAAGCTAAACAATATGGTGATAGTATTTATTATAGCTATGCTGCTTTCATTCACGCTGCCAAAGGCCTTTTATTAGATAATCAGGTACATGTAAATACGCATCATACATTAATCAATGATTTTGACAAGCATTTTACCGAAACAGGACTATTTAATTTAAATGGTAGTTTTAAGGATATTGTGCTGCAAATCAATAAAAATGAGCCATCAAAAGAATTTGCAGAAACATACTTTGAACAAGCCAAAAACTTTTTAGAGAGTGTAAAAGAATACAGGGAAGCAAAAAAAGCAACCTTAATTGAAAAATAATTCATTAAGAATATGAAAAAGAGGATACACCCCAAATTAACTGTTGTAGGCGCAGGACCGGGAGACCCTGAATTAATGACTGTAAAGGGAATTAAAGCTTTAGGCGAGGCAAATGTGATTCTATATGATGCCCTGATTAATAAAAAGCTACTAAAGTATGCTCCTGCTAATACCTTGAAAATATTTGTCGGCAAACGTAAAAACAAACATGAGTATAAACAGGAAGAAATAAATGCATTGATTGTAGAATTGGCATTGAAACATGGGCATGTGGTAAGGTTAAAAGGGGGAGATCCTTTTGTCTTTGGCCGGGGGCAGGAAGAAATCAAATATGCTGAACTGTTTAATATTGAAACCGCTTATGTACCTGGTATTTCAAGCGCGATTGGAGTACCTGGTTTAGCTGGAATACCTGTAACATACCGTGGGGCGAGCGAAAGCTTTTGGGTAATTACCGCTACTACTAAAAAAGGACAATTATCAAAAGATGTTTTTACTGCTGCTAAAAGTAATGCTACAGTTATTCTTTTAATGGGGGTTCATAAGCTGAATGAAATTGCAGATGTGTTTATGGAAGAGGGAAAGTCTTCAACCCCGGTAGCTGTTATACAAAATGGTTCCTTACCTTCTGAGAAAATAGCCATTGCTTCTGTAAAAAATATAGTGAAAGAAGTAAAAGAGCAAAACATTCAGGCTCCTGCTATTATTGTGATTGGAGAGGTTGTTAAAACTCATAAATATTATTCAGTACTTACAAACAATCTTCAATACCAGTTAAACTAATTCTGTGATATCACAACCATGAGTGCACAAGAAGAAACAATACAAAATAAATTATTTCCTGTTTTTCTGAAACTGGAGAATTTTCGCGTATTGATAGTAGGTGGTGGTAAAGTGGCATTAGAAAAAATTACTGCTATTCTTAATAATAGTCCTAAAGCTGTAATTACTCTTGTTGGAACACATGTTAGTGATGAAATAAAACAGCTTACCACAGATTTAATAAACGTTACTATTCATCAGCGATCATTTGTTGATAGCGACCTCGACAATATAGACTTGCTCATTACTGCCGTTAATAATAAACAAACAAGCTTGCACATTAAGCAATTAGCAAAAGAAAAAAATATTTTAACCAATGTAGCCGATACCCCAGAACAATGTGATTTTTACTTAGGCTCAATTGTGCAGAAAGGAAATATAAAAATTGCAGTAAGTACCAATGGTAAATCTCCAACGGTTGCAAAAAGAATCCGTGAAACACTTGAAGAAGCCTTTCCGGAAAATATTAATGAATCATTGGATAATCTTACTCAGTTACGTAACTATTTAAGTGGTGATTTTGCTGAAAAGGTGAATCAGTTAAATGAGATAACTGCTGTATTAACAAAACAGGGAATCAAAAAGAAACCTCGCATTAGTAAACAACGCATTTGGATATATAGTTTATCCATTCCGGTTCTTATTATTCTTGGTTACCTTATTGCCTACCTTGCTCCGCCTGCAATAATTGGTGGGTATGCTTATCGTATTGCAGAAAGTATTGATTCATCCATCCTCCTATATATAACTGCCGGATTTACTGCTCAAATGATTGATGGTGCATTGGGTATGGGGTATGGAGTTACTGCTACCTCTTTTCTTTTATCTTTTGGTATTACACCTGCGGCCTCCAGTGCAAGTGTTCATGCTTCGGAAGTATTTACCAGCGGTGTTTCCGGATTAATGCATTTAAAATTTGGAAATGTAAATACTAAACTGTTCAAAAATTTATTAATTCCTGGTGCTATTGGTGCTATACTTGGAGCTTATATCTTATCATCATTTGAAGAATACAACTACATTATAAAGCCTGTTGTTTCTGCATATACATTAATTCTGGGAATAGTAATTGTTTCTAAGGCCTTAAAAAAAGATAAAATCAGGCAAAAAATAAAACGTCTGTTTCCATTAGCTTTTGCAGGTGGGTTTCTTGATGCTATTGGCGGTGGTGGCTGGGGGCCTATTGTTGCCTCTACACTAATTGCCCGTGGACGTAATCCTAAATATAGCATAGGTTCGGTGAATTTAGCCGAGTTTTTTATTGCTTTATCCAGTTCATTAACTTTTGTAACTATTATTGGACTCACACACTGGATGATTATAGTTGGATTAATCATGGGAGGGGTAATTGCAGCTCCTATTGCTGCATATCTGGCCAATAAAATACCAACAAAAGCTGTTATGCTATTGGTTGGCATTGTGGTTATAATCTTAAGTTTGAAAAGAATTATATTCTAATGAGTGAAGAAGAAACAAACTATCTTTGAATCATATAATGGATTTTATACCGGATAGGTTTAATATGTGATTAGTATGAAAACAAGCCATGTGAAGGTATTGATAAATAGCTTTTTAAAAATAAATATTACGGTGCGATGCACCTTAAAAAAACGTATAATCCCAAAAAACTACAAATATTTTGCGGCTCTGCCGCTACAATTATTTTTGTGGTTTTTAGAAGCGGCAGAGCCGCGAAATAGTTGTAGATAAAAAAACAATGAAATATTCAGGTGCAGAGCACCGAAATACCAAGTGTTAATGCAATTTTTGCAGAATGATGCAGAATGATGCATAATGATTATAGTTTTTATATAAATCTTATTCGGTATAAACTCCAATGGAAAAAATAAAAAATATACTGAACCTGTTAAAAGATAAATCGGCTGATGAAGTGTTGAGAATAGTGTCCGGGCTGGATTTAAAAAGTGCTGTGTTTTCTACCAGCCTGGGTTATGAAGACCAGGTGATTACTCATCTCATTTTTTCAAATGAACTTAATATTGAAGTATTCACATTAGATACAGGCCGTTTGTTCCCTGAAACTTATTCGGTACTAAGTAGCACCTTAAACAGGTATAAAAAAGAGATTAAGGTATTTTATCCAAATACAGAGGCTTCGGAAGAATTGCTTACTAAAAAAGGGCCATTCAGTTTTTATGAAAGTACAGAGAACCGAAAGGAATGTTGTAATGTTAGAAAAGTAGAACCCTTGAAACGTGCTCTAAAAGGTCATTCTATATGGGTTACCGGCATTAGGGCAGAACAATCAGGAAATAGGCAGGATATGCCAATGGTAGAGTGGGATGTGGCAAATCAGATTATTAAAGTACATCCGCTATTGTATTGGACTTTTGAGGAGGTGAAGAATTTTATTAAACTGCATAATATTCCTTACAACCCATTACATGATAAGGGTTTTGTAAGCATAGGCTGTCAGCCTTGCACACGCGCAATAAAGGAAGGCGAGGATTTTAGAGCCGGTCGTTGGTGGTGGGAAGATAATAACAAAAAAGAATGTGGATTACATAATGCATCAAAGGATGCAACAGCATAACTAATAGTAGAATAAAATGAATAAAAAGTTAGATTACTTAGACCAGTTGGAAACAGAGGCAATTTACATACTTCGTGAAGTTGCCGGGCAGTTTGAGCGACCTGCTTTATTATTTAGTGGTGGTAAGGATAGTATTTGTTTAGTACACCTTGCATTAAAAGCATTTCGTCCTGGCAAATTTCCTTTTCCATTGGTACACATTGATACAGGGCACAATTTTCCAGAGGCATTGGATTATCGTGATCGATTGGTTGAAAATATTGGAGAAAAACTTATCGTAAGAAAAGTGGAAGACACTGTTAAAACAAAAAAACTACAGGATGCAAAGGGGAAATTTCCAAGTCGTAATGCTCTGCAAACCTATACATTACTGGAAGTAATCGAAGAGTTTGAGTTTGATGCATGTATTGGTGGTGCCCGCAGAGACGAAGAAAAAGCTCGAGCCAAAGAACGTATTTTTTCCGTGAGGGATGAATTTGGTCAATGGGACCCTAAAAAACAACGCCCCGAATTATGGAATATCTACAATGGCAAAATAAATAAAGGTGAAAATGTGCGTGTATTTCCTATCAGCAACTGGACAGAGTTAGATGTATGGAATTATATTAAACGCGAAAACATTGAATTACCAACTATTTACTTTACCCATAACCGCGAATGTGTGGTAACTGAAACCGGCCAATTGATGGCTAATTCCCAATATCTTCAATTAGATGCTACCGATGTAATTGTTACTAAAAATGTGCGCTATCGTACTGTTGGAGATATGACATGCACAGCTGCAATAGAAAGCAAAGCGTATCAGATAGATGATATCATTAATGAAATTCAGAATGCAAAAATAAGTGAACGTGGTGCTACTCGTATGGATGACCGTATCAGTGAAGCTGCAATGGAAGACAGGAAAAAAGGAGGATATTTTTAGAAAAAAAATTACAAATGGAACTACTTAGATTTTTTACAGCCGGTAATGTAGATGATGGTAAAAGCACATTGATCGGACGCTTGTTATACGATAGTAAATCAATATCAACCGATATTATTGAAACTCTTACCAGGCAAAGTAAAACTACCGGTATAAATACAGAAATAGATCTTGCATTGTTAACAGATGGGTTACGGGCAGAACGTGAACAGGGTATTACTATTGATGTTGCATATAAATATTTCAGTACAGCTAAACGTAAATTTATTATTGCTGATACTCCCGGCCATATTCAATATACCCGTAATATGTTTACCGGTGCATCAAATGCTGATTTGGCAATTATATTAGTAGATGCACGAAATGGGATTACGGATCAAACCAAACGTCACAGTATACTATCATCAATACTTGGAATACCACATGTAGTAGTATGTATTAACAAAATGGATTTGGTGAGTTATTCAGAAACTGTATTTAAAAAAATTGAAGAAGAATACCGAAAATTTGCTGTCCCATTAAATTTAAAAGAGATTACTTTTATTCCTGCATCTGCATTAGCCGGAGATAATGTGGTGAACTCTTCTGAAAATATCCCTTGGTATAAAGGGCTATCTTTACTACAGTTTTTGGAGGAAGTAACAATAACAAATGATAAGCAGACAGATGCATCCAGATTCCAGGTACAATACATTATCCGTCCTCAAACGGATGAATTACACGACTATCGCGGATATGCAGGTAAAGTATTAAGTGGATCTTATCAAAAAGGGCAACATATAGTGGTATTACCTTCAGGCATTGAAACGGAAATTGAGAAAATTGAAAAATACCAGCAGGAAATTGCTCAAGCTGGTATTGAAGATTCGATTGTCATTCACCTGAAAGATGATGTAGATATCAGTCGAGGCAGTACAATTGTTCCTTCTAATCAATTACCTAAAACGGAAAAAGAAATGAATGCAACTATCTGTTGGATGGATAACGCTTCTTATCAACCCGGGCAAAAATTTATTATACAGCAAAATAGTTTTAGAACCAAAGCTGTGATAAAGGAAATAGCTGGTAAGATTGACATTCATTCGTTTTCCAGGCAGGAGAGCGATGGTACAATGAGGCTAAACGATATTTGCAAAGTACTTATTAAAACAGCAGAAAGCATTAGTTTTGACAGCTATTCCGAAAACCGTGCTTCGGGTGCATTTATCCTGATTAATGAAAATACTAATAATACTGTTGCAGCAGGCACAATAGATTAACACCATGTCAGAAAATAAATTTCTCAACGAATTATTTCAGGCTCACAATGCTAAAGCAGGACTGCCTTCAACTTTCTTAGTTCAAAGCTTTATAGATATATTATTACCTGTTTTATTTCCTGCTTACAGTAACAAAATATTTTCAGGTAAGGATGAATTAAAAATGGAATTGCTGTTGAGCAAAAAGCAGTTGCTGGCAGCTTTGTCGTTTTTAGAGTCTTTCCCAAAAACCGAAATAGAAGGTGTTATAAAAACCTTTTATGAAGAGTTACCTGTTCTGTATAAATTGTTATTAAAGGATGCAGAAGCCATTGAAGCAGGTGACCCTGCAGCAAAAAGTAGGGATGAAGTAATTCGCTCCTATCCTGGTTTTTATGCGATTGCTATATACAGGATAGCGAATTTATTACATCGTTTGAATGTTCCATTTATACCTCGTATCTTAACTGAGATAGCGCATAGCAAAACGGGCATTGACATTCACCCTGCAGCTACTATTGGTGAAAGCTTTTTTATTGATCACGGTACCGGTATTGTAATTGGTGAAACAACTCACATTGGTAACCATGTTAAAATTTATCAAGGTGTAACACTTGGAGCATTGAGCGTTAATAAAAGTATGGCACAAACAAAACGTCACCCCACAATAATGGATAATGTGGTTATATATGCAGGTGCCACTATTCTTGGCGGAAATACGGTTATTGGAGAAGGATCTGTCATAGGCGGCAATGTTTGGTTAACAGAAAGCGTGTCTGCGCATTCAATGGTTTATCATAAACCACAGCTAAATGTAGAACAAGTAAGATAAAAACAATGGCAAAATTACTGGATTTTATAGGCAATACGCCCCTGGTAGAACTAACAACTGTAAATAAAAAGAAAAATGTCAAACTGTTAGCTAAATTAGAAGGGCATAACCCGGGTGGAAGTGTGAAAGATCGTGCTGCTTACGGTTTGATAAAAGGTGCAATAGACAGGGGAGAGTTAAAACCTGGTATAAAATTAATTGAAGCTACCAGTGGAAATACGGGTATTGCCCTGGCTATGATTGCCCGCCTTATGAATGTTGAAATAGAACTGGTGATGCCCGAAAATTCCACCCGTGAACGTATTTTAACAATGAAAGCTTTTGGAGCAACAGTAACATTAACTTCTGAGCGCGTGGCTATGGAAGGAGCTATTGATTATGCCCATAACAAAGTAAAACAGGGTGGTTACCTGATGTTGAACCAATTTGCAAACCAGGATAATCCCAATATGCACTATACAACAACAGGGCCTGAAATTTATAGGGATACAGAAGGTAAGATTACCCATTTTGTATCAGCAATGGGAACAACAGGTACCATAATGGGTGTTTCCAAATATTTGAAAGAGCAAAATTCAACTATTCAGATTATTGGTGCCCAGCCTAAAGATGGCGCTAAAATCCCTGGCATACGCAAATGGTCGCCAGAATACTTACCTAAAATATTTGATGCTAAAAGGGTGGATAAAATAATGGAAGTGTCTGATACAGATGCAAAAATTATGGCTCAGCGTTTAGCTAAAGAAGAAGGTGTTTTTGGTGGTATGAGCAGTGGTGGGGCAGT
>JAHEXZ010000036.1:11689-17347 GCA_023251835.1 Bacteroidota bacterium
GTAGAAACTTTATAATAAATCCCCCTTAAAAGCATTTTACTTATACCAAAAAATAGATACATTTGAGGCATAATAATTTTATCTTATTTGTATTAAAGAACCCTGCACATGAAAAAAGATACCGAAATATTCCGCTTAATTGCTGAAGAAAAAAAACGTCAAACTGTTGGAATTGAGCTAATTGCATCTGAAAATTATGTAAGTGACCAAGTGCTCAAAGCAATGGGTTCTGTACTTACCAATAAATATGCTGAAGGCCTGCCTTCCAAACGTTATTATGGTGGCTGTGAAGTGGTGGATAAAGTAGAGCAACTTGCTATTGACCGTGCCAAAAAATTATTCAATGCCGAATGGGTGAATGTGCAGCCACACTCTGGCGCACAGGCCAATGCTGCTGTGATGTTAGGTGTATTAAAGCCTGGTGATAAAATATTAGGTTTTGATCTTTCTCATGGCGGCCATCTTACACATGGTTCTCCGGTTAATTTTTCAGGAAAATTGTATGTTCCCAGCTTTTATGGGGTAGAAGAAAAAACAGGCAGAATAGATTTTAATAAAATTGAGGCCATAGCTCTGGTAGAAAAACCAAAATTGATTGTTTGTGGAGCTTCATCCTACTCACGTGATTGGGATTATAAAAAATTACGTCAGATAGCTGATAAAGTGGGAGCTTTATTGATGGCCGATATTTCACACCCTTCCGGATTAATTGCAAGAGGTTTATTAAACGATCCTTTGCCACATTGCCATATTGTTACTACCACCACCCATAAAACTTTACGTGGGCCTCGTGGGGGAATGATTATGATGGGTAAGGATTTCGAGAATCCATGGGGTGAAAAAACATTAAAAGGAGAGGTTAAAATGATGTCGGCTGTATTAGATGGGGCTGTATTTCCCGGAACACAAGGCGGACCATTAGAACATGTTATCGCTGCCAAAGCAGTGGCATTTGGGGAAGCATTAGAAGATAGTTATATGAAATATTGCATTCAATTAATGAAAAATGCAAAACTCATGGCGCAGTGTTTTGTTGATAAGGGGTATAAAGTGATTTCCGGTGGCACAGATAATCATTGCATGCTGATTGATTTGCGTTCAAAAAACATAACAGGCAAACTGGCTGAAAATATACTTGTAAAAGCTGACATTACCGTTAATAAAAACATGGTGCCTTTTGACGATAAATCTCCATTTGTTACTTCCGGTATACGTGTTGGTACTGCTGCAATTACTACCCGTGGATTAAAAGAAAAACACATCCCTAAAATTGTTGATCTTATTGACAAGGTGTTGATGAATAACAACAATGAGAAAATAATTGCCGATGTTCGCAAAAAGGTAAATACCATGATGAAAGCTTTTCCTTTATATGCATGATGAAGAATGTGATTATACCGAGCGAATGAGGCTGTCTCAAAAGTTTAAAAACGTCATTGCGATTCTAATTTATGACTTTTGAGACAGCCTCATTCAGTCGAAGTATAAAAGCAGTTCATTTATATCCCCCAATACCCCATCATTCCATTATCCCATTGAATGGTGTGCCCCCCATTCAGCCGAAGTATAGTGAAAAATGCCAATTTGTCTTTATTTCGCTTGTTGGCACATTCATTGAAAAACAAACTTTATATTTCATTAAATTAAAGACTAATCTTATTAAAATATGACAGATAATTTCAATATAAAAGGCTTAATTCCTATGTTTAGGGATACTTTAATAGATGAAGATACTGAGTTTATTCCCTTGCTTTCAACGGAAGATGAGGACATCATGAACAACGAAACAGTTCCTGACGAACTGTCAATTTTACCTTTACGCAATACAGTTCTTTTTCCAGGCGTAGTTATTCCAATTACTGTTAGCAGAGATAAATCAATTAACCTGATAAAAGATGCCTATAAAGGCGATAAAATTATTGGTGTTGTATCTCAAAAAAATGACACTATTGAGGATCCTGCTATTGACGACCTAAATAGAGTGGGTACTATAGCCCAGATTATAAAAATGTTTCGTTTGCCTGATGGTAATACAACAGTGATTATACAGGGTAAAAGACGGTTTGAAATCAGAGAGGTAAAGCGAACCGATCCGTATATAAGGGCTGCTATTACTGCTTTCTCGGAAATAATGCCTTTAAAAGACGATCAGGAATTTATTGCATTAACATCTTCTTTGAAAGACCTTGCATTACAGATTATTAAGTTGAGCCCGCTTATACCCAGTGAAGCCGGATTTGCTTTACGCAATATCGAAAGTCCCTCTTTCCTTGTTAATTTCATCTCTTCTAATATGAATGCCTCGGTTGCTGAAAAACAGCAAATATTGGAAGTCGCTGATCTGAAAGAAAGAGCAACAAAGGTTTTGGAAAATCTTACAAAGGAATTACAAATCCTGGAACTCAAAAACCAGATACAATCTAAAGTAAAAGTAGATATTGATAAACAGCAACGTGATTATTTTTTGCACCAGCAAATGAAAACAATTCAGGAAGAACTGGGTGAAAACAGCTTTACCCAGGATATCCAGGGAATGAAAGACAGGGCAAAAAATAAAAAGTGGTCAAAAGAAATTGCCGATGCTGTTGAAAAATCAATTACCAAACTGGAACGGATGAATCCTAATGCTGCTGAATATTCTATTCAAACTAACTATCTGGAAGTATTGTTGGACTTGCCCTGGAATGAAATGTCACAGGATAATTTTGACCTTAAACATGCTGAAAAGATATTGAATAAAGACCATTTTGGCATGGAAAAAGTAAAAGAACGTATTGTTGAACACCTTGCTGTACTTAAGTTGAAAGGCAATATGAAATCTCCAATCATTTGTTTGTATGGCCCTCCGGGTGTTGGTAAAACATCACTTGGAAAAAGTATTGCTGAAGCCTTAGGTCGCAAATATGTACGTATGAGCCTTGGCGGACTACGTGATGAAGCCGAAATTCGTGGACATCGAAAAACATATATTGGAGCTATGCCCGGACGTATCTTACAAAATATTAAAAAAGCAGGTACTTCCAATCCCGTATTCATCCTGGATGAAATTGATAAAGTAGGCCATGAATTTCACGGAGATCCTTCGTCTGCTTTGCTGGAAGTATTGGATCCGGAGCAAAACAATACTTTTTATGATAATTACATAGAACTGGATTATGACCTGTCTAACATAATGTTTATTGCTACCGCCAACTCATTAAGCACCATTCAGCCTGCTTTACGCGACAGGATGGAAATTATCGAAATTAATGGATATACCATTGAGGAAAAAATTGAGATAGCTAAACGACATTTGCTCCCAAAACAACTGGAAGAACAGGGGTTAAAGAAAGACCAGTTGACTTTGAGCGATGCTATAGTAGAGTATCTGATAGAAAATTATACCCGTGAGTCCGGTGTACGTGGCCTCGAAAAGGTAATTGCAAAAATTGTACGTAACGCTGCTAAATCTATAGCAATGGAACAAAAGTACAATGCAAACATAGTGGAGAAGGATTTGGTGAAAATAGTAGGCCCCGCTCATGCAAAAGACCGCTATCAGGGCAATGATGTTGCCGGGGTGGTAACCGGTTTGGCATGGACAGCTGTTGGTGGTGATATTTTATTTATTGAAGCCAGCATTACCAGAGGAAATGGAAAGTTAACACTTACAGGTAATCTGGGAGATGTAATGAAAGAATCAGCCATAATTGCATTGGAGTACCTTAAAGCACACAGCGATATATTAGCTATAAAACCTGAAGTTTTTGATAACTGGAACGTACATATCCATGTGCCTGAAGGAGCTACTCCTAAAGATGGTCCAAGTGCTGGTATTACTATGCTTACAGCAATAGCTTCTGCTTTTACACAACGTAAAGTAAAAAAAGAACTCGCAATGACCGGAGAAATTACTTTGCGCGGTCGTACATTAGCTGTAGGTGGTATAAAAGAAAAAATACTTGCTGCCAAACGTGCAGGTATCAAAGAAATTATTCTTTGCATCGATAACAAAAAGGATATAGAAGAAATTAAAAAAGAATACATTAAAGATTTAAAGTTTCATTATGTTGAAAAAATGATTGATGTGGTGAAACTGGCACTGCTAAAAGAAAAAGTTGATAACCCGCTTGACTTAACTATTAAAGAAAATAAAGAGGAAAAGAAAAAGAAGGATTAGAAATTTAATCGGTAAAAATGAACAAGGCTGTCCTGATTATGTATTTGGACAGCCTTATTTTTTAGCAACGCCTTTGGATTATGGTGGTTATAACTCGGCCGAAAGAGTTTGCAAAAACCAGAAAACTGGTGTTTTAGTAGCCACGACCTTAAGGTCGTGGCAAATGTTAAAACCGCGATTATCAGGGACTTCAGCCCAACCGAACAAAATATTACCGAAGTATTATATAATGGAAATAGTTATTATTTTTATTCTAACGGTCTTAAATGGCTTCTTTGCACTGGCAGAAATTGCATTGGTTTCCGTTAATAAACACAAGATGGAACATCTTGCTTTACAAGGTAGTATTCGTGCAAAAACAGTATTAAAGCTGCTTGAAAATCCTGAAAATTTTCTTTCATCCATTCAGGTGGGTATTACACTAATCAGCATCATTTCCGGAGCCTATGGTGGAGTTACCCTAACCGATGACTTAGAGAAATATCTGATTTCATTCAATCCGTATCAGCCCTATATGCATACCATTTCATTAATAATAGTAATTGGTGTAATTACTTATTTTTCTATTGTTATTGGTGAATTAGTGCCCAAATCCATTGCAATGAATAATGCAGAAAAAATCGCATTATTTTGTGGGCCTGTAATTAATTATGTTTCAATAATCTCTTATCCTTTTGTTCGCCTACTTTCGGTTTCAACCAATTTAATATTAAAGTTAATAGGGATTAAAGCAGGTGAAAATAATAAAATCAGTGAAGAAGAACTTCGTTTTATACTCAAGAATGCAGGAAAACAGGGAATACTCGAAAAAGAGGAAAGTGAAGTACATCACAATCTGTTTGCTTTTACCGATCAAACAGCCCAATCACTCATGACTCATCGTACAGAAGTGGAATGGCTCAATTACAATGAAGACAAAGAAACAATATATTCAAAATTAAAAGAGAGCGTTCACTCTAAATTTATTGTAAGTGACGGAGAACTGGATAAAATAAAGGGCGTGATCAGCTTAAAGGATTTTTTTGAGAATTATTCCCGCAAAGACTTTCATATAAAAGATATTATCAATGAACCTGTTTTTATTACTCACAATACGCCTGCTTTTAAAATTCTAAATCTTTTTAAGGCAAAAAAACAGTATATGGGAGTGGTGATAGACCAATATGGGGGTATTAAAGGCATGCTTACTTTGCACGATCTGATTGAAGCTATAGTAGGTTATCTTCCGGACCAGGATGAAACAGGAGAATTAAATATTATTGTAAGGGATGATGGAACCTGGCTCATTGATGGCAGAACGCTTATTTATGAGCTTAATCAATATTTTCAGAGAGATATTATTGCCGACAGCATTGGGCATTATACAACTATTGCAGGGTTTATGCTGGCCAATCTGAAAAAGGTGCCAACAACAGGAGATACAGTCATACACAATGCTTTTCGTTTCGAAATAATTGATATGGATGGCGTAAGAATCGATAAAATTCTAATGGCTGAAA
>JAHEXZ010000036.1:17447-47955 GCA_023251835.1 Bacteroidota bacterium
AAAAATAAATTAATCACTAACATTTATACCTATGAAACTCAAAGCCCATTCCATTAAAATGATAAGCGCAATTACACTCAGTGCATCTGCGTTTGCACTTCTCGCCTGGATAAGTCCGGCAAACTACTACCAACTTATTGAAGAAAATGACTTTATCCGTGCGTTAAAGAAAAAGTTATCTGTGTTCAATGAACAAAGGCCCGAAGATAGGCTCTACCTTCAATTTGATAAACCCATGTATGAACCGGGTGATAACATTTGGTTCTCTGCTTTCATTCGGGATGCAGCTACCATGAAAGCATCGGGCAAGAGTGATATAGTTCATGTTGAGTTTCTGAATCCGAAAGGAACAATCGAAAAAAGCATCAATATTATTGCAAAAAACGGAGTTGCTGCCGGTGATTTCACATTGGAGCAGGAAGCGCTTGGCGGTATATATAAAGTTCGTGCTTATACCAACTGGATGAAAAATGAAGGAGAGAACAATGTGTTTGAAAAACAACTGCAAGTGCAGGATGTGGTATTACCTAATCTGAAAATGAAATTAGATTTTGAGAAAAAAGCTGTTGGTGCCGGTGATGAAGTTGTTGCTAAATTAGAACTCAACACTAATGAAAATCAGCCGTTATCTGATTACAAAATTAGTTTTGTTGCCAACCTGGATGGTAAACTGTTCATTGCTAAACAGGATTTGACAGATGCAGATGGATTGAGTTATATCAAATTCAGCCTTCCGAAAGACCTGAAAACAAATGACGGACTGTTGAATGTAATGATAGATTACAATGGCAATACAGAAAGCATATCTCGTTCTATACCAATTGTTTTGAACAAGATTAAATTGCAGTTATTTCCTGAAGGTGGTGATCTGGTGAGTGGTTTACAAAGTAAAGTTGCTTTTCGTGCTTTGAATGAATTTGATAAACCTGCCGATATTGAAGGGGTAGTAGTAACTGAAAAAGGCTCACAGGTGGCTTCATTTAGCAGCTTTCATCAGGGAATGGGAGCATTTGACTTTACCCCTCAGTCCGGTGAGAAGTACAGCGTAAAAATTACCCGTCCTGAAAATATCACAGAAACTTATACTATGCCGGAGGCACTCTCACGCGGATATACCATGAATGTTGATAATAGTGGTAAAGGGGAAATAGCAATAAATATTTCTACTACAGAAACAGAAGAGTTGTCATTAATAGCACAGGTGCGAAATAAAATCTATTATACAACTGTAGTAACTGCTAAAAAAGGAAAAAATAAAATTGTAATTCCTGCAGATAATTTTCCAATTGGTGTTTCACAAATTACATTGTTTGATTCTAAAGGGATTGCACGCTCAGAGCGATTAGCTTTTGTGAATAAGGATAAACAATTAAATATATCAGTGGAAACAGAAAAAGAAAAATATTTACCACGCGAAAAAATTAAAATGACTATCTGTGTTAAAGATGAACGTGGTATACCTATGCCTGCTAACCTGTCAATGGCTGTGGTAAACGACCAGTTTCTTTCTTTTGCAGATGATAAATCAGGAAATATTCTATCACAATTTTTATTACAGCAGGATATAAATGAAAAAGTGGAAGAGCCTGCGTTTTATTTCGATAACAAAGAAGCTAAGGCTGATGCTGCATTGGATTATCTGTTAATGACTGCAGGCTGGAGACATTTTAAATGGGAAAAAATAATAGATGATGAACTCCCTCAAACAGCTTATGCCGGAGAACGTGCAATTGTTGCAGGAACCGTGTTAGATGCTTCCACAGGAAAAGTGATTCCGAATGCAAAAATTAAAATTTTTAAAGGAGCAGAATACCAAACGGATGATAATGGAAAGTTTATTTTTAATAAACTCGACTTAACCACTCCTGTAAATCTTACCTATAGTGCAAATGGATACGCTCCCCAGGCACAGTATATCCAAAATTATAACCAGGATATGATAGTGTATTTATATGATAATAACTATTATAAACGGTATTACGGATATTCTAATATCCCAAGTTCTTCTTCTGCTATTGCTGAAGAAATGGATATGGTGCCGGCCATGGCAGGTGCTGGTATTGTTATGAATAAAGAGCCGGGCAGACCAATGAAAGAAATGGAAGAGGTAGAAAGAAAAGTAGCTAAAAAAGCAAAACAGGATATTTTTCATGCAGATTTTAAGAAAGAACTTGCTGTACCTAAAGACCAGAAGGAACTTGTGAGAAAACTTGAAGCTGATGAAAAAGTTGTAGCAAGAGCCAGAGATTTTCGTGCCGACAAATTTGGTGCTGCTTCCGGAAGGGCTATGGATGATGAATTATTTGACCAATTAGAACAACAACAAATGGTGCAGGTTTATTACAGGGCCAAAGAATTTGCTGCTCCAATATATGATAAACAGGAAAATATAGAAACACGTACTGATTTCCGTAATACAATATATTGGAATCCCAATGTGGAGATTGATAAAACAGGTAAAAAAACTGTGGAGTTTTATACTTCTGATGACATTACTTCATTCCGCACAACCTTAGAAGGAGTGGCAAGTGATGGAACTCTTGGCAGAGCAGAAAAAACTATTTTTACACAATTGCCTTTTGCCATGACAACAAAAATTCCTGTTGAAGTAGCTACAGAGGATAACCTTTCTATCCCGTTAACTTTAAAAAACAATACTGATAAGCCTTTAGGTGGCGTGTTGACCATTACATCTCCTGATGGCTTACAATCTATTATGACTATTCCTGCGGTACAGACTATTATGCCCGGTGTAGCAAAAACGGTTTATCTTGATTATAAAGTATTGGATAAAATTGGTTATGGTGATTTTACTATTGCTTTTAAAGCATGCGGGTTAAGCGATGGCTTTACACAGAAAATAAAAATCGCTCCTAAAGGGTTTCCTGTACAGGCTTCCTTTTCAGGCCAGGAGGTAGAGAAGGAGTATACGTTTGATATGGAGCATGTAGTGAATGGCTCTGTGAAAGCAACTTTTACCGCTTTCCCGAATGTTGTATCTGATTTGATGAAAGGGGTAGAAGGAATTTTGCAGGAGCCTTATGGTTGTTTTGAGCAAACCTCCTGCACCGCGTATCCAAATGCAATGGTATTAGATTATTTAAAAACCACTGATAGCAAAGACAATAAAACACTTTCCCGTGCTACCGATTTATTGAACAGAGGCTACAAACGTCTTGTTACTTTCGAAACAAAAGAAAGGGGATACGAATGGTTTGGTGCAAACCCTGCTCACGAAGGACTTACCGCCTACGGAATTATGGAATTTGTTGATATGAAAAATGCAGGAGCTGATATTGACCAGAAAATGTTAGACAGAACTGCTGAATGGCTTATGAAACGTAAAGATGGAAAAGGTGGTTTCGCCAGAGAGAAACACGCTTACCACGATTTTGGAAGTATTAGTGATGATGTTTTAAACGCATATATTGTGTATGCTTTAGCAGATGCAGGTTATACCGATATTAAAAAGGAATTTGAAACATCCTTCAAAAAAGCCATGGATACCAAAGACCCTTATTTGCTTGCAACGATGGCAAATGCTGCATTCAGCATAAAAGAAAATACAAAAGCTGAAGAAGCTATGAATGCTCTTCTGAAAACACAAGCTGCAAATGGCAGCTTTACCGGAACTACGCATTCTATCACTTATTCTCAGGGTCAATCATTAACTATTGAAACAACCTCATTATCAATTTTAGCATTGTTAAAATCCGGTAAAAACGGAGGTGTAATGAATAATGCGGTACAATACCTGGTTGCTGCACGCAGTGGCTCAGGTGTATTCAGTTCCACGCAAGGAACAATATTGGCTTTGAAAGCGTTAACAGAGTATGCTAAATTCAGCAAAAAAACAACTGAAGACGGAACTATTATAGTGTACGCTGATGGTAAAAAAGTAGCTGAAAAAGCATATAAAGCAGGCGATAAAGGAGCTATAGAAATTGCAGGTTTGGAAGAGTATATTAAAACGGAAGGAAAACATAACATAAAAGTAAAATATGTTGGTGTAAAAACTCCACTTCCATACTCTATTGCTGTAAACTGGAGCACTGCTTTGCCAAACAGTGATAAAGAATGTAACATAGATTTAAACACCAAACTGGCTGCTAAAACTGCTAGAGTGGGTGAAACGGTGCGTATGACTTCAGTTATTACTAATAAAAAGGATACTGAAGTGCCAAGCACTATGGCAATTATTGGTATACCGGCAGGTTTTACTGTTCAACCATGGCAGCTAAAAGAACTTCAGGAAAAACATATTGTTGATTATTATGAAATAAAAGGAAATAATATTGCTGTATATTACAGAGGAATGGCTCCTAAAGCAGTGAAAGAAATCAACCTCGACCTGAAAGCTGAAATACCTGGTGTATTTGATGCACCTGCTTCATCAGCCTACTTATACTATACCAATGAGTATAAGACCTGGGCTGGAACAGACAGAGTAACGATAAAAAAATCATAAATATTTTTTCAAATTTCACCCCAAATCCTGACAGGTTTCTCAAAAACCTGTCAGGATTAAAACATAATAAGTAAATGTTTTACGCTAACTACCATATCTTTCTGAGAGCAGCTAAATCTTCGTTTTCACTGTCTATTTACTATTTATTAGGACTTTTTTTTCTGTTTTTTATGGCCTGTTCAGGTAACGTTTATGGAGTAACTGATACCACGCTAAAAAAACAACAATACAATATAAATGACCCACGTAACCCTGATTGTCCTTGCCATAAATATCAAAAAATGGCTGAAGAAGAATATGTTAATAAAACATTACAGCCTTTTGATAGCGATGTTAATCATAAAGTAGTTGAAGACGAAACAATCAGTCCAATAGTAAAAAAAAATAAAAATTTACAAAAGGATATAAAAACTCCTGTTGATATACATCACACAAACCCTCCAAACACCAATAAAAAAATCAGATTGAGAATCGTAAAAATAAAATTTCAGTTGTATAGAATATGTAGAAAAGCCTTGGAAATAAAAGTTCATCCCAATTATTGCGTATGTTATAAATGGCATTGATGTTAATGATTTTCGTTATTAAATTTCTTTGAAGAGCAATAATTCATCTGCCGGTGCGTTGGTAACACGGTTATTTTTTATTTACTTTGTGCTACTATGATGAATTGCAGAAAGCTACTTTTTTCTTCTCTACTGCTTACAATATCTATCTTGATGGCCACCGATAGTGGCTTTTCCCAAATCGGAGGAAATAATACGTATGAATTTCTTAATTTACCAATATCAGCGAGGGTTACAGCTTTGGGTGGAAACCTTATATCCACAAGAGATAATGATTTGAATGTAGCACTTGTAAATCCGGCCTTACTCACAGATACTATGAGTAATAATATAGCTTTAAGCTATATTAACTATTTTGGTGATATTAATTATGGTTATGTGGCCTATGCTAAAAAACTTGAAAAACTTGGAACAGTTAGCGGAGGAATTCATTATTTAAACTATGGTAAGTTTATACGCGCAGATGAAACAGGCACTACTAATGGTACTTTTGGAGCAAATGAAATGAGTTTTAATTTATCGTATGCCCGTTCTATGATTGATTCAAATATTACAATAGGCGCAACTCTTAAAACCATTTATTCACATCTTGATTCATATTCTTCCCTTGGTTCAGCACTTGATTTGGGAGCAATCTATAATCGACCCGCACAAGGTTTTGCTCTTGCCGCTGTTATAAAAAATATAGGTTACCAGTGGAAGCCTTATGTATCCGGAAATAGGGAAAAATTGCCATTTGAAGTGCAGTTAGGCTTCTCTAAAAAACTACAGCATGTCCCTTTCCGTTTATCGGTAGTCTATGAAAATGTAGAAAAATGGGACATCACTTACCAGGATCCTGCTAACCCCATATTAACTGTTGACCCGCTTACTGGTGAAACCATAAAAAGCAGCAAAGCCAAAGAGTTTGGTGACAAACTAATGAGACATATTGTAGTTGGTGGTGAATTTATGATTACTAAGAGTTTTTTTCTTCGTGCAGGGTATAATTACCAGCGCAGAAAAGAGTTGAAAATACCTGAAAAACGTGGTGTAACCGGATTTTCATTTGGTTTCGGGTTCCGTATATATAAGTTTCAGTTCAGCTACGGTAGAGCCGTTTACCACTTAGCCGGGGCTTCCAACAACTTCTCTGTCAGTTTTGACATTAATAATTTCTATTCAAAAAGTAACAGCCAACCCATTGTAAATCAGTAATCTATATTCTATCCTAAGAGCTATTTTATTGTTAACAGAACTGTTGATGAATAATCACTAAATAACAAACCTGTATAGGTTTTAATTGTTATTTTTGAACTCTAAGCAATCGATTTTTCTTTTTGTAACCGTTTTTGCTGTTATGTCTAAAATTACCATTGCCATTGATGGTTATTCATCCTGCGGAAAAAGCACCCTTGCAAAAGCCCTGGCTTCGCACCTGCATTATACATACGTTGATTCGGGGGCAATGTATCGCTGTGTGACTCTCTATGCCCTGAGAAAAGGAGTTATTAAAGATGGTAGTTTTATACCGGATGAGGTTATTAAATTACTGTCCGAGATTAAACTTCATTTTGAATTTAATTCTCAAACAAAAACATCTGAAACATTTATGAATGGTGAACATGTGGAAAAGGATATTCGTCAAATGATTGTTTCTGAGAATGTTAGCAGGATAAGCGCTATCCATGAAGTGCGTGTACAAATGATTGCATTGCAACGCGAAATGGGGAAAAACAAAGGTATTGTGATGGATGGCAGAGATATTGGTTCTAATGTATTCCCGGATGCTGAATTAAAGGTTTTTATGACTTCCGATACAGACGTGCGTACTCAACGCAGGTATGATGAATATAAAGCAAAAGGACAAAATGTTGCATTCAGTGATGTTAAAGCAAATCTGCTGAGTCGGGATTATGTAGATACTCATCGTAAAGAGGATCCGTTGATTCAGGCCAAAGATGCTATTGTGCTTGACAATACAGAATTATCCCGCGAGCAGCAGTTAGAATTTGTTGTTAAACTTGTGCATGACCTCACTCCTTATAATATTGACCGATAATCCTTGCAACTGTTTTCAATAAAGTAGCATCACAGAATTTAAAAATAGGTTCTTGTGTAATTTGAAAGTAAAAATTTCTTATTTTCAGAGTGCTACTTTTTTGAAAGCACAGGTAAAATATGAATATCATCTATTCTGCATTTAAGTCGGCTATCATTCTTGTTTGCGTATTTTTTTGTGCGTTTTGCAGCTATTCGCAGGAATGTGGAATTATATATATTACTCCTACAGGTAGCTCTGGTGGAGTAGCTGGTACAAGGACTAATCCGGCCAGTTTGACTTATGGTTTAACATTAGTTTCTGCCTCAGCCGAACGTTTATGGCTTGCAACGGGCACCTATCCGATTTCCAATACTATAGCAATTCCGGGCAATGTTACTATTGAAGGTGGTTTTGACGCATCTACCTGGGTTAAAAGCAATGTAGCGCAAAGTATTATTGACAGGGATACTTTAAACGTCCTTTCTTCTCCTTTTAATGCTTTAATAGGTTTGGCCGGTAATGGGGTTTCTAACTTCAGATTACAGGATATCACAATAAATGTTACCGATGCGCCTGGCAACCAGATTTCTGTTTATGGAATATATCTGGGAGCGTGTTCTAATTATTCTATTACGCGTTGTACTGTAACAACAGGTTCAGGCTCTCAGGGTATAGCCGGTTTACCAGGCGCTGTCGGAATTATTGGTGGTGATGGGGCACCTGGAAATCCTGGCAATACAAATGAAAATCCACAGCCAGGCGGTGCAGGAGGGACAGGTGGTGGTGGAAATAATGGAGGAGACGGTGCAAGTGGAGGTAAATGGAATGGTAGTGTTGGCCCTGGTTCACCTGGACTACCGGGTGGCTGTGGGGGTAATGGTGGAAATACAGGCTCAGGGCCATCTTGTGGCTTTTTTAGTTGTGGTAGTTGCTCTGACGCGAGTCCGGGAACAGTTGGTGCAAATGGGCAGAATGGAATATTAGGAAATCCGGGAACTATTGGGCTACCGGGGACTGTTGTTTTGGGCTATTTTGTGCCTGGAACTGCAGGATCCAGTGGAACTGCCGGTTCATCTGGTTGTGGAGGCGGAGGCGGAGGCGGTGGTGGTGGTGACCAGCAAAGCGGTCCGGATGGTGTTGGAGGAAGTGGTGGTGGAGGAGGTGGTGGTGGTGAAGGTGGCATCGGTGGCAATGGAGGAATAGGTGGTGGCGGTTCATTCGCTGTTTTTTTATACAACAATGGTGCTGGTGGCACTATCCAGGATTGTATGCTTACTCCCGGACAGGGAGGACAGGGAGGGGCAGGTGGTGTCGGTGGTATTGGTAGTGCTGGCGGTACAGGAGGAACTGGAGGATTAGGAACCTGTCCCCAGGAAAATGGTGGTGCAGGCGGTAATGGTGGTACTGGCGGCCAGGGTGGTACCGGTGGTGCCGGAGCTGATGGTGAAAGTGTTGCCTTAAGTGAAAACGGTGGAGTGCCTGTTAGCAATCTTGGAATTACAGGAGTACCGGGTAACCCGCCTGTGATAGATGTTCTTAATAAAGGGTGTACAAACTCTGAAGTACGGTTCAGCAGCTCATCTTCAGGAACCTGGAATTTTGATACAGGTGCAACTCCGGCAACAGCCATAGGTACAGGGCCTTTTTCTGTTTTTTATTCTTCATTAGGAAGAAAAAGCATCAGTTTTAATGGAACAACACTTACGGATTATGTAGATATTTTTCAGGCAGGTCCATCAAGCTCTGGTAGTATACTTCCTTCTAATACCAGTGTAGTATTAGGATGTCCTAATACTTTTACCACTGTTTTAACCGGAACTTATTATGAATGGTTTTTTGGAAGTGCTGCAGCTCCTGATAGTATGGAAGGAGCTGCTATGCAGACGGTAAATAATGTTTATTTCGGAGCAGCAGGTACCTATACCATTTATGTATATGTCACCACTGCCTGTTGTGGCAGATTGCTTGATTCTACAACGGTTACTGTAACTTCAAGCACGTATGATATTACTTTGACTGCTACTCCTTCATCGGCTTGCGTGGGTGATCCAATTACATTTACATCATCTCCTTCAAACTATTTAGTTTATGTTTTTACAGTAAATGATAGTGTAGTTCAAAATGGTGTCAGCACTTCCTATACAAGTTCATCACTGGTTCTTGGTGATAGTGTGGTTGTAACTGCCCTTCAGGGAACATGTTTTACCAATCCGAGTGCAGCAGTAGTAGCCATTGTGCTTCCTCCTCCTGCTGTTACATTAATTAGTTCGGATACGGATAGCACTATTTGTGAAGGTGATAGTGTGCTTTTTGTTGCAACGCCCATTGGGTATACAAATTATGAATTTTTTGATGGAGCAACTTCCTTACAAAGTGGCCCCAGTATTACTTATACTACAACTGCTTTACAGCCAGGTAACAGCATTACGGTAGTTGCTTCTAATATGGGATGTACAGGCCCTCCAAGCAATGCCTGTGTTACAACTGTAAATCCCATGCCTGTGGTTACACTAACAAGCTCTGAGGCTGATAATATTTTATGTGGTGGGGGACAAAGTGTTACATTTACTGCATCACCGGCCGGATATGCAACTTATGATTTTTTAGAAGGAGGAAACAATGTGCAAAGCGGACCCGCTAATACATATACAGTTACCTTATCGGGTAGCAGCAGCCTTGAAGTAATAGCAACAAGCGCAGCAGGATGTGTGGGGCCAACAAGTAATCTTATAGTAACTAATGTAAATCCCATACCAAATGTTACCCTATCAAGCTCTGACTCTGATAATACAATATGTCAGAATGAAGCTATTACTTTTACTGCTTCTCCTTCGGGATATGATAACTATGAATTTTTTAATGCAGGAATAAGTGTGCAGAATGGTGCAGGCAATATATATACAACTACACTTAGTCCGGGAAACAGTATTACTGTGATTGCAACAGACCTGGGCTGCCCAAGTCCGGAAACAAATCCTATTACAACTACTATTATTCCTGCGGATCCAATAGATGCCGGCAGCGATTTGTTTACCTGTATAAATGCAAGTGCCATTACATTAACTCCGGTAACTCCCTCTAATGGTACATGGTCGGGTTCCGGACTTGTAAGTCCTGGTGTTTTTGACCCCGCAACAGCAGGAGCAGGTGCCCATAATCTTGTATATTCATACACTAATGGCAGTGGCTGTACCGGCTATGATACAGCAGTTGCAACAGTTTATGCTTTGCCGGTGGTTTTGAGTACACCATCTGCTCCTTCACTATGTGAAGGAAGTACATTAACCCTAACAGCAAGTGGAGCCACTACCTATTCATGGTCGCCTTCAACGGGGTTGAGTTCTACTACAGGTGCAACAGTTATTGCCAATCCTTCAGCAACAACTACCTATACCATCATTGGAACAAGCAATAATTGTACTGACTCAACTTCTGTAACTATAACTGTTAACCTTGTGCCATCTGTGACTATTTCCGGGGTTAACTCGGTAAGCGCTTGTGAAAGCACTACATTAACTGCTGATGTTATTCCTGCCTCTGGTGGCACCTATAGCTGGGGGCCATTGGTAAATATTATATGTAACACCTGTGAATCAGCTGTAGTATCCCCTCTTACTACTCAAAATTATTATGTTACTTATACAACTCCTGAGGGTTGCAGTGATTCTGACTCAATAACAGTAGATGTAGTGAGTATTTTCAATTATTTTATGCCTAATGCCTTTACTCCCAATGGTGATGGCGTGAATGACACATTGCATATTCATGGACGGGGTATTGAATCTGTAAGTTTAAAATTATTTGACAGAATTGGGGAAAAGGTATTTGAAACCACCTCTATTTATCAGGGTTGGGATGGTTCTTTTCATGGTATTCCTATGAATGATGGTACATTTGTGTATCTTTTAGAAATAAAATATTGTAACGGAGAAAGCATAAAAGAGCAGGGAAGTGTAGTGTTGGCGAAGTAATACCCCTCCCCAACCCTCTCCACAGGGGAGGGGGGTATTTTTAGGAAAACTTGGAGTGAAGTATTAGTTGATAATAATATATATTGTGAAACAATTGTCAGTTTTATTCTGGTATATAAGATATATTCTTTCCCATTTTAGAATGGGAGTCGCAACGCCCATTCTGTTTATTTTCTCCCTCCCTTGTGGAGAGGGTTGGGGAGGAGTATACGCCCAGGACGCTCATTATTCTCAGTTTTTTTATTCCCCTTTGCTTATAAATCCTGCAAATACAGGTGTATTTAATGGGGATATAAGAGTTGCCACACTATATCGTATGCAATGGTTTACAGTTACCAATCCTTATAAAACGGCTTCTTTATCTTTGGATGCTCCTGTATTTAGAAGTAAAATGCGCAGGAATGACTTTTTTTCTGCCGGATTCAGTGTTATTAATGATAACCAGGGAAGTGTGAACTTAGTAACTAATTCTTACAATGTTTTATTCTCTTTTACAAAATATATAGGAGGTAAAAAATCAAATTACCTTAGTTTTGGCTATTCAGCCGGCTATGCAATGAAAACGGCCGGTATGGGTTCATTAAAATACGATAGTCAGTATGATCCTAATACCGGGGGGTATAGTTCTGCTTATGGAGTTAATGAGCAGAGTGGAGGCAGTGCTGTTTTTGTTGATATGTCAACCGGGTTGTTATGGAATTTCAGTTCCGACAGGAAATGGCGTAATTCATTGGGATTTTCTATACATCATTTAACATCTCCTAATGTTTCTATACTTGGCAGAACCGATAAGTTGTTACGTAAATATTCATTTCAATGGAATGCAGTATATAAATTGGGTACAAATAGTAATGCGGAATTATTGCCTGCATTATTGATATCCCGGCAGGGAGGCTCATGGCTTATTAATGGAGGAACCGATATAAAGTATATTTTACAGGAGCGTTCGCGTTATACTAATTATCACAATGAACGAAGTATGTCTGTGGGTTTGTTTTACCGTTTTCGTGATGCTGCTTATGTAAACTTGCGTTTGGATTTTGAAGATTTTGCATTTGCCGCAGCTTATGATATTAATATTTCAGGCCTGACACCTGCTTCAAAAACAATAGGAGGTTTTGAAGTGATGCTTCAATATCGTGGAGCTTTTGGATTTAACCAGAATACAAAAAGGGCGAGTGTACGGTTTTTATAAACTTTATAGAAGTAAGTAATATGAACGTTACCTCCGACAAGGTTTTAAACCCTTGTCAGAGGTGTAATAAGATTTACCTGATTTCGGCCCCTGCCTTTTCCTGGTATACCTTTATAAGTTTTTCCATTATTTTTTCAATCTGTTTGTCGGTTAGCGTGGCATTTTCATCTTGTAAAGTAAAGCTGAGCGCGTACGATTTTTTTCCAACGGGTAATTTATCACCTTCGTAAACATCAAACAAATTAACTGCTTTTAACAGATTTTTTTCAGATTGATAAGCCAACTGTTCTAATTGCTCAAATTTAATGGTTCTATCAAGTAATAAAGCCAGATCGCGCCTTACTTCAGGAAATTTAGGCACTTCGGTATACATAATAGTTACTTTTTTCAAACTTTCAATAATCTGCTCCCATTTAAAATCTGCATAAAAAACTTCCTGTTTGATATCCATTAATTTCAATATAGATTTGGAAACTGCTCCAAACTCTACCAGCGTTTTTTTATTCAGATTATAGCTTAATCCTTGTGAAAATAAATCACTGTTATATTCTGCAACATTACAATTATTTAATCCTAACCTTTCTAAAATGGATTTTATATAACCTTTAATAGTATAAAAATTAACAGTATCATTTTTTGTATTCCAGCTTTCTTCCTGCTGGCGACCGGTAATAAACAATGATAAGTGTTTTTTCTCAGCATATTTTGTTACTTGTTCGTTTGGAATAGCCATGTATATTTTGCCAAATTCATACAATTTTAAATCTGTATTTTTGCGGTTAATATTATATATGATAGTCTCAAGTCCGCTAAACAAAGGCGTTTGACGTAACACATTTAAATCACTACTGAGAGGATTCATCATCACCACATTGTGTGTTGTATTTATTGATTGCAGTTTTTCTGAATATTCTTTTTTTGTTAGTGATAAACACACCATTTCAGAGAAACCATTGTTGGAAAGCAGCTCTGAAATAACATTTTGTATTTTTTCTTTATCTGGTTTTTCTGCGTACTGAATGGCTGAATTAAGGGTTGTTGGTATTTCAATCTTGTTGTAACCATAAACACGTAATACTTCTTCAACAACATCCTGTTCACGTTGCACATCTACTTTAAACGGAGGTATAGATAGCAGTAAAGCATCGGCTCCTTCGTGTTCAATAATAATATCAAGCGATAATAAAATAGTTTTAATGATTTTTAAATCAACACGTTTACCAATTAAGCGTTTACAGTTTTCAAAAGAGAAAGGAACTTTGGAATTTTTTATTTTCTGTGGATAAATATCAACTATCTCTGATGAAATATTGCCACCAGCAATTTCTTTAATTAAAAGTGCTGCACGTTTTAGTGCATAAACTGTAATGTTAGGATCTGTGCCACGTTCAAAGCGGAAAGAGGCATCTGTTTTTAAACCATGACGTTTTGACGATTTACGGATAGATGTAGGATTAAAGTAAGCGCTTTCCAGAAAGATTGTTCTTGAATTTTCTGTAATACCTGAATCACTGCCACCGAATATTCCGGCAATACACATTGGAATTGCAGCATCGCCAGGTTTTTCTCCGGCCGAACATATCATTAAGTCTTCGTCAGACAATTGGCGCT
Source organism: Bacteroidota bacterium (assembly GCA_023251835.1). GTDB lineage: Bacteria > Bacteroidota > Bacteroidia > 2-12-FULL-35-15 > 2-12-FULL-35-15 > 2-12-FULL-35-15. The sequence goes on from JAHEXZ010000036.1 coordinate 31,282, forward strand.
CGACTTCATCCAGTGTTTTAAATGATGTTTTATCAGCTAACTTTTTAACAATTACTTTATTTCCTTTTATTTTTCCAGCATCAAAGGCATGTAATGGCTGGCCAAGTTCATACAATACATAATTGGTAATATCAACAATATTATTGATCGGACGTACACCAATTGCTTTTAAACGATTTTTCAACCATTGTGGGGATTCGTTAACTTTTACATCTGAAATAGTAATTCCAGAATATCGTGGACATGCAGTGGTATCCTCAACTACTACTGTAATTGACAGATTAGTATTATCTGCCTTAAAATCATTAACTGAAGGTAATTGAAGTGACAGGGAATGTTCAGTCTGAGCGGTTATTTGCTGTTCCAAAGCAGCCTGGCAATTCAATACAGCAACAAGGTCGCGTGCTACACCAATGTGAGAGGCTGCATCAGCACGATTAGGGGTTAATCCTATTTCGAATATATAATCTTCTTCAGCTTTTGGATAACCTTCTTTTTTTGAAAAATAATCTTTTACAGGCATTCCCACTTCAGCACCGGCATCTAAAACTATAATCCCTTCATGAGAAATACCAATTCCAATCTCATCTTCGGCACAAATCATCCCTTCCGATGATTGTCCGCGAATTTTTGATTTTTTTATTTCGAAGGATTCTCCTGCTATTGGATATAGTTTAGCTCCAATGGTTGCAACCACCACTTTTTGACCTGCTGCAATATTGCCTGCACCACAAACAATGTTTAGCAAAGTGCCCGTTCCAATATCAACAGTAGTGATGCTCAGTCGGTCAGCATCAGGGTGTTTTTCCTTTGTTTTTACTTCACCAACAACCAGTCCGTTCAGGCTGCCTTTCAGGGTCTCAAATTTTTCTATACTTTCTACTTCTAATCCGCAACCAGTTAATAATTCTCCAATTGCTGTTGCTGGCAATTCTGTTTTTATGTAATTCCCTAACCAATTATATGATATCTTCATTTTGGATAAATATGATATTTAGCTGTCTATAATACTTGTACAAACATAAGAAATTTATAATGGATTTATACTTCGGCTGAATGAGTTTGCGAAAGGTGGCAAACTCATTCGCTCAGTATAAATTAATAATAAAAGCTCCGGAATCTGGAACAGAATAAAAGCGTTGATTTACTTTGCAGCACTGTGCTTTCCACTTTTTTATCCGGTAATCGGAGTTTGAAGAATCAAATACAATGAGAGCAGGCTGATATAGTTTTAAAAGATTTTCTATACGCACATTTAAATTCTTTGAAACAATAAGATAATCTATGGGAAGTGGAGTAGTTTCTTTGTTGTTAATTATGATTTTTTCATTTACCACAGCAATTCTCTTGTTATAAAACTGTATAAAACCGTTATGAATATTAAGATAATGAGTTTTAGTATTGCCTGAAGTAATTTGTGTATTGGAAACACCCATATCCCACCAGTTGTGTTTTATATGGAATAATAACCTGCTTTCATTATGAGCAAATGCGCTATCGGTAAGTAATACGTTATTTTTGGCACTTATAAAATCTATAGCACTTGTTTTGGGAATGTTATATATGATTAATTTTTTCTGTTTGCATTGCTGGTACTGTTCTATCATTTGTGAGCATAAGATTATTACACCTAAAGTAAGTGCCATTAGCAGGTAACGGAATTGGCGTTTTGTAAAATAATAGAGAAACAATATAATTAAACCATACAATACCCAGGTTTCAAATATAGAGATGGAAATGCCTTGTAATAAAGCATATGGCCATTTTTCGATCATTTTAACTGATTGGTTGAGAAACCACACACACCAATTAAAAGCTATTGCGAGGTAACCTGCAATCAATGAAACTTTAGCGAATGCAAACAGGGAGGTACCAATATATACAATGGCTGTTGATATAGGGATTACAACAAGGTTGGATAGCAGAAAGTAATTCGGAAACTGATGAAAGTAAAGTAAACCCAATGGAAACGTGGCTACTTGTGCGGCAATGGAAACAGAAGTGATTGTCCAAATCTGGTCGAGTAGCCAGTTATTCGGTTCAAACCACTTATATATTTTAGGTTGAATGTATACGATGCCTAAAACAGCCAGGTAGGAGAGCTGGAATCCAACTTCCATTATCAGATAGGGGTTAATGAGGAGCAGTAAAAAGGCTGAAGCCGATAATGTATTATAAATATTGGAATATCGGTTGTAAGCCTTTGCCATGATGATAAAGCTAAACATGGTGGCTGCCCGTAATACGGATGGCGAAAGCCCGGTGAGCGCAGCATAAAGCCAAAGCAGCACTATTAGTAATATGGCTTTAATAATATTTCCATGTTTTATTTTATCAAAAAAGAAAAGCATCCAACTAAAAATAAAATATACTATTGCGACATGCAGTCCGGATACTGATAATACATGTAGTGCTCCTGTACTTGAATAGGCAGATATAATATCAGCATCTAATTTATCTTCAAAACCTAATAGTAAAGCAGATCCCACGGCAAATTCATCATCAAGAACATGATTAGCTTTAAGTACATTGAGTAGTGTATTTCTGAGATTTGTGGAGTATTTTAATAAAGTATTACTACTGTTTCTTCCGGTATATGTCCATGCTTTATTATCAATATAAGCCTGTTGATATACATTATGAAATGCCAGAAAACGCTTATAGTTAAATTCTCCCGGATTTTGGGGCGGTGGTATTTCATTAAAAGAAGATTTTATAATAAGTTCATCGCCATAATTAAGTTGAATGGAATGTGTATCTTTTTTGAAATAAATCATTGCTTTACCACAAGTATTTTTCCATTCCTGGTTATATTTTATGGCTTTTATTTCTGCAACTACCTTGAGTGATTTTTCTTTTTCCTGATAAGGTCCGGTAAGTCTTATATAAGCATACCGGGTACTGTCAGAATATTTTGTGTAATGATTGCCGGCAAAATTTTCGGTATTGATAAGGGCAAGCTGGTAAGCTGTCAGAAAGAGTGTAACGTTCAGTAAAACTCCGAACCACCATTGTTTTTTATAGGTAAAGTTAAATTTGTGAATAAGAACAGACAGAATAATGAAACAAATTAATATTCCTGTAATATAGGAAATATAAGAATTTTGAAAGGGCAGGTAAACAGCACAAATAATACCTGCTAAAAATGGCAGGAGTAGGCGTACAAATGGAGCCTGATTCCAAATGTTCATGTGAATATATTATTTCCAGCGATATTTAAAGTTTTCGTATTTGCCTTTTATGGCCATAACAAGTTCAAACTGTGATGCATTTTTGATGAAGTCATCACTAAGCTGTAAGTATTTTATAAATGCATCAAACTCTTCTTCACTCAGATCTATAATATCATGTTTAATATATAACCTGAACAAATCTTTTAAAACATCGCATTTTAAATCTTCATTTTCCCACTCTGCAACTTTTTGTTTTGATCTGGCAAACTTACTAAAGCGTTCATAAAGATAAGTTACAGGACTTGATATTGCATCAATGTTTTCTGTTGTGTATGTTCTTTTCACACCTAATTTGTCAATATCTTCCTGAATTTCATTTAAACTGCGTGGTGCAAATACACTTACTTCTTTTAGAGTAAAAAAGAGTTTTTCAAGCGGAATAGTTATGTTATATTTTTTTTTATAAACAGAGTCTTTAAAAGAAATTTTTTTGACTTTAAAGCCTATGGCAGATAATATAAGAGTATCCGATTGAAAGGCCATAATTGAAAATTTACCTTCTGAATCCGCAAAGAGGCCATTATTGCTTCTCTTATTTATAATCATTAGTTTGGGAAGTGGTAGTTTGCTTTCTTTATCGTATGCTTGTCCGTTTATTGTAATGGTTTGAGCATGGGACAAGAAGGGAAGTAAAAATTTAACAGAGCATATAACTAATATGAAAGCATATTTATTCAAGCGTTCTTTGGACTTTCAGAGTTTTGTTTGGGTAGAATCGGTTTTTTTCTTTTTGAATAGATTCACTTTTGATTCCTGCTTACGGAACAGGCGGACAATATTTTTTTGGTGTGTTATTAGTACCAGGATAGCAATCAATACAGAGAATACAATAAGTGAGGGGATTTTAACTTTGAAAATGAAAACAATAACTATTGGGAACGATACCGCTGCGGCCATTGAACTTAATGAAACATAACCTGAGATAAGTAATACGATTAAAAAAATACCAATAGAGATAAGAGCAGCATATGGAAGTATTGCCAACACTACACCAAGTAATGTTGCAATACCTTTTCCCCCCCGGAATGAAGCAAATATTGGAAAAATGTGGCCAGCCAGAGATGTCATGCCAAGTGCTAATTGTATATTAACAAACTGGTAAGAGTCGGTTAAGTCGTTATTAAAATAAGCAAGTTTAACGGCAAGAAAACCTTTTAATATATCTATCAGCAGAACAGGGATACCCGCTTTTTTGCCGAGCACCCTGAAAACATTTGTAGCGCCAGCATTTCCACTGCCATGCTCTCTGACATCAATGCCATAAAAGCACTTTCCAATCCATACAGCAGTTGGAATGGAGCCTAAAAGATAAGCTCCTGTCAGTAGAAGTATATTGGTTAATGTGAGCACTATTCTTCTGTTTCTTTTTCTTTGCTTGTTTTCCGTAGAAACAATGTTTTTTTATTGGGTGGACAAATGTTATAATAATAATCAGGTTCTCCTTTTTCTCCTGCTTTTTTACGTTTGTCCTGCTTCAGCTCTTTTAAGATAGTGTTAAACGCTTCGTTTGAAGACACTGCCAGCAAGGTTCCTCGTGTATAGTTGAAGTAATACCAGTTGGTTGGGTCTAATTCAAGGTAAATATTTAAAATATCACCACCTCGTTTTTTTACCAATTCAATTCTGCCATCTACAAATTTATTTATCTGATTTTTGTTAATATTGCCAATTCCAATTTGTCCGATGGAAGTATAGGAGTGGGTTTCTTTATTCCACTTCATTTTTACATCATTGATAAATAATGTTTTTTTTAATTCATCCGGAAATTTTTTGTACGAACCGTAAAGGTTTAGCTGTGAAATAAGTTTATCTGCCTGTTCTTTGCCCAGCATTTCTCTCAGGCCTTTTTCAAACACAGGGCGTGAAATATCTGTTGGTTTTAAATGAGAGTCACCGTTGATTGCTTCACTCATTTTTCCTATTGCAGCATCGTCAAAGAAGAAATCAACGGACATAAGCATATCAAACAACGTGGAATCTGAAATTAATGTATGGGTTACATTACCGTAGGATTCAATTTTCACCTGTCCGAAATCGCCTCCAAGATTTACTTTACCTTCCCCGTATGTTTTACATTCTGAAACATTTAAGCTCAGGTAGTTTCCAGGTAAAGAGCGTTCAACAAGTTTTTCTTTATTAGATATCCGGTATTCTCTTGCAGTTTTGTCAAAAAACAGGAAACCTTCAGAAGGTAATACATAAATATCATTAGTAGATTTCCGTGGTGATAAGAATGCAGAATAGAAATGTGTTGAGTCTGTTGTAACCATAAGTGATGCAGCAATAGGTATTCCTGAAGCATCAAGGGGCTCTTTCAGTATAGGGATATAAATGGAGCTGGGATCAATCTCAGATTCGAATTTTATCCATGCTTTAGGAATAGCAGCACAATCATGCACTATACGTGTTGCACCATCAAATACTAAAAATGTTTTTGCTGCTTTTAATTTTACTTTTCCTTTATATGCGAAGTTTGGGCTTAGACTAAAGTTAGAGGTATCACTTATGTCTGTTTCTGCATAGGTTTGGTAAGTGGTATCAACACCTATATCACTGAAGTAAAATGTTTTTTTAGCTTTTGTTTCATCAATATAATCATAGTAACCGGAACCCGAATAGTTTTTGCGTGCGTGTGCAGTTACCGTACAATTATATAGATTGTGGTATTTAGTAACCGAGTTTGCAACAATTTTAGAGTTGGTAAGTGGGCGCATTACAGCATTCTTATCAACAAAAACTTCGCCCTGGTCAGGATAAATCCGTGCATCAGCAAGATTAATGTATGTTACACCCTTTGCAGATATAACTAATTTTCTCAAATCATATTTTCCTGAAGAAGCATGGAAACGGAGAGAGTCCTGTTTAGGGTGAACGGATATAAATTCGGGGCCTTCCAAATTCAGGTCGCTTTTAGTATCCGTTGACGCTGCTGTTGCTTTATCACTACCAATTTCAATATTAGCGTCATCCATATACCATTTAAAGCTTTCCATATAACAGATATATTGATTAGAAGGAAATTGTACTACAGAGCCCTGTCCATTAGATTTAAATTCTCCCATTCTTTTTTGAAAATCAACATTTGCTTTTATATTAAATGTTGAAAAAGCTATTTCTCCACTGGCTGTATCTTTCAGTGAGAAATTAGCAGTATCGGAGTCAAAGGAAATGGATTTAAAAACAATTAATTTAGACTCCAGTTTGGCACTGTTAAAATCAGCAGTTCCGTCACCGGTTAACTCTTTTGGAGTAAGCGAGAGCTCTCCGTTAAATTCTGAAACGTCACTGTAGGCTATAAATTTTTTGTCTTTGTTGTTCCAGGCTTTCATAATATCTTTAGCCGGAACCCAGTGTATTTTTATGTTTTCGCCATGTACTTTAGGGAATTCTGGTGGTGTTTTTTGTTCCTTAATATCAAAGTTTTGAGCAATAGCATTTGTTGAATCAGGAAAGAAAGTAAAATCATCAGACTGTGAAACAGATGTAACGTAATTGATGCTGCCAGCACCTTTTAATCCATGATGACTCAATTTAATAGTATTGTTGTATGTTCCTTTACCACCATAAAGTGGATATCCTGCTTCGGGAGTCTGGGTTATAAACCCCAATGAATAATCGGCCTGAAGTTTTAGTGCTTCTCTGAATACAGGGAATATATTGGCAGTAACCATTTCTCCTTTAAAGTTTAGTCCTTCATTTGAGAAGTTATCCAGACTATCGATAGTAAATGGGTCGAGATGGAAATAGAATTTATCTTTTGGGTATTTTCCATTTTGAATTTGCTTTTTATTATAATAAGCATACGAGTCTTTAAAACTATTAAAAACAGGATATTTTGGATGTTGTTTCAAACCTGATTTATTGCCAGGTTCATCAATTTCAAGGTTTCCATTAATATGTTCAATTACAGTTTTTACTTTAACTAATGGAAATTCTCCATAAGCATTGGGTTCTCTTGATTTTACAGTAAGACGCAATGAGTCCACATTTTTCAGGTCAATTATAAATTTATTGTAATCGAATGAAAACTCTTTTCCAAAGAAATCAAAGCGTCCGGCATGTACAACACCGGCAAACGTAAAGTCACGATTTTTCTTTAACAGGATTTTTTGTTCTGCAGGATATATTGTTACATTTTGAGAGTCACTCATATAAATTTGCCGCACGCCATAGATTGTCATATCATAGTTCAAAAGATTGATGCTTGCATTGGTTGCTCCCCGGACTACTGATGGGAATTGAATTACATCATAATCTAATTTTCCTGTCCGGTAAGCGATGAAGTCAAATAATTTATCATGTACATGTATTTTGTCATTTTCAGTATCGTAGGTAAGTAATCCCATAGCGGATAAGCTAATCAGGTTAGGGCGCACTTCATTGGGTGAAAGTTTCAGATAATGGGCATATTCGTCACCAGAGAAATCTCGTGTATTGTTGTTTTTTTTGCTGAAATCGCGTAACTGAATCAGAGGGTTCAGACGATCAAGGCCTTGCAGACGATCATAACGATCAGGCCGGAAATAGGTTATGGATTCAAATAATGCATCTTCCTGAGAATTGCCAACAAGCATTTTTAGATCAATTTTCGGTTCATCAATTTTCCATGACAGCTCTTCAAAATACATATCTATTTTATGAAAAGTATTTATAAATGGTGATTTTGAAATACCATTGTTACTTCTTACTAATGATAATAAACGGCTCTCTATAATAAACTTCATATTAACGCTTGGATGTGTAATGGTATCTTTATCAAAATAGAATTTGATATTTGCGCTTTCTGCAGAGAGCTTATCTTTTGTGATGCCTATTGATTTTGAGCCTGCCTCAAGGAACTTTTTCCCTTCACGTTTGAAAATAAGCAGAGCATCTTCTGCTGCACTACCGGAGCCTATGAATTTAGGACCTCTCATACTAAAACCTCCATCGTAATCTATATCCTTGGCTATATCTGTGATTTTCATTCGTTTGTTATAGGAGTCGAATCGCGGATAGGAAATATTACTTCCTCTTTCAGAAACTACTTTTTCAGTTAAGCGTCCGATAAGAGGTTTTTGAAAATAGTTGTAATTATAAAATGTTACTGAATCGGCAGTAAATCCACTTGTTTTTAGTACTATTTGATATTTTTTTAATTCAGCCCATACTGTATTTTCTTCGAATCCGGCACGTTTCCAATTCACCTTTCCATTTTGCCCGATAAATATACCTGAGTATGGATAGTAAACACCTTTTGTATTATATACTATTCCACTATCATTCTGATTATTATAACAGCGGAGATTCAGGCTCGGGAAAATTACAATGGGAACGCTGTCGTATTCAAATTTATAATTATTGTTATTTGATGAAAATGTGACTACGGAAGATTTGTAGAAGGTATTGGAAATAAAAAGGTTTTCGCTCATCTCTAAATACTCAGAAAAATATTTAATAATTTTTCCGTTTAGAATTTTATTGATACACTCCTGCCAGGCCATAAAATTATCTTCACTTTGGTTGGAGTTTACAAAGTTCATTACTGAAGTAAGATAACTTTTGTATTCGGGTAGAACACGTAATTTTTTCTTAATCATCAGGTTACATGAATTATAAGTTGCTTCTTTAAGTTTGTTATTATATTTAGGGGAATTCCATGCCAGAGTGAACTCTTCCATGAACTCCTTGATTTCTTTCTTTCCCATATTTGTTGTTTCAAATGTGGTTTTGATTTCTTCAAGAAATTTCAATGGGTCTTCAGAATATTGCTTGATAGGATTGAGCTGAGCAGTAGCATTTGAAAAAAAGAAAACTACAGCCGGGATGAATAATAAATAGTTGAGATTTTTCATTTAAAGTAGTTTAGTATTCGGTCTGAATTTTTTCAATTGCTCTTCCTATAGTGTAACATAGCCCATTGATTATTTATAGCAGTATCTTTCAGCTGCAAACCTAAAGCCCGTGCTTTTTGATGAAGTTCAATTATATCAGTTTCAAAAAAACCGCTCATTACCAGATTTCCTTTTGGTTCAAGTGACTGACTGTAAACTTCCATATCAGTCAACAATACATTCTTATTGATGTTTGCTAATATAGTATGAAATATTTTCCCTGCCAAAATTTCGGCATTCCCTTTATAAACAGTTACATTGTTAATATTATTTGTTTCCAGATTTTCAATGCTGTTTTCATAACTCCATTCATCTGTATCAATTGCTGTTACCGGATTTGCATTCATCATAGATGCCAGTATTGCCAGTATTCCGGTACCACAGCCCATATCGAGTAATGATTTATTTGAAACGTTTAATTGCATCAGTTTTTGAATCATTAATTGAGTGGTATGGTGATGTCCGGTACCAAACGACATTTTGGGTTCAATTATTATATCATAAATAATTCCCTTTTCTTTTTTATGAAAAGGAGCTCTTATAAGGCATTTGTTATCTATGTCAATCGGATGAAAATTGCTTTCCCACTCTTTGTTCCAGTTTTGCTGTTCAATAATTTTTGAGTTGTAATTAATCTTAAAAAGACTTGAATAATTTGAGAATAATAACTGTACTTCATCCTCATTAAACTGTTCCTTTTTTATATAGGCAGAAAAACCATTATCTGTATCAATAAAACTGTCGAATCCAATTTCTGAGAGTTCGGCAATCAATACTTCTGCACCTTGCTCTTTGGGTTCAACGGTAATGGTAAGCTCAACGTAATTCATTGGGATGGTGGTAGGATAGTTATATTGTTATTGGGTTATTCCAGCCCAGATAGCTATAGGGTGCCAATTGTTCAATTGCCAATTGAATTAACTATAGCAACAAAGTCAGGGGCGTTAAGTGAAGCTCCTCCTATGAGGCCGCCATCAACATCAATACATGCGAATAACTCTTTTGCATTTTTGGGATTACAACTTCCACCATAAAGGATTGGAATTGTGGACGAAATATCTTTACCGTATTTTTTGTTTATTTCGGAGCGGATATGATTATGCATACCCTGTGCCTGGTGGACTGTAGCTGTAACACCGGTTCCAATAGCCCATACAGGTTCATAAGCAATTATTAATTTGCCGAAATCTGTTGGTGATAAATGAAACAAACCTTCTTTCAATTGTTTCGTTACTGCTTCCAAATGTTTATTGGCATTACGCTCAGTAAGGTTTTCTCCAATACAGAAAACCGGAGTTAAATTGTTTGATAATGCGCTATTTACTTTTTGAGCAAGCAAATCATTACTCTCTCCAAAATACATTCTACGTTCAGAATGTCCTATAATTACATATTTTGCACCTGTTGATGCAACCATCTCTGCCGATACTTCACCGGTGTATGCACCTTTTGAAATATGATGACAATTTTGTGCAGCTATTTCAAAACCGTTTAGTTTAAGTTTATCTGCAAGGGATGCTAAATGTATAAAAGAAGGGGCTATGATTTTCAATACATCAGACTGAGTCTGTGTATTCAATTCCTTAGTGATTTCTTCAACAAGCTGAAGTCCTTCACCAAGTGTTTTATTCATTTTCCAGTTTGCGATGATTATTTTTTTTCTCATATGTGCATTATTGAAACCTCACCCGTGGGTCTAAAATTCCGTAAACAATATCAACAATAATATTAATTATAACAAATATCACTGTAAATATTAATGTAGTTCCCATTACCACTGGCAGATCGTTTTTGCTAAGAGCGTCCACTACTTCATAGCCAATGCCTTTCCAGTTAAAAATAATTTCAACAAATACAGCTCCGGCCATTAAGCCTGCAAACCATCCTGACACCGCTGTTACAACAGGATTAAGAGCATTTTTTAATGCGTGTTTAAAAATCACTTTGTAAAAACTCAGGCCTTTGGCGGTGGCAGTTCGTATATAATCCTGTGATAGCACATCCAGCAATGAACTGCGTGTTAATTGGATAATTATTGCTAATGGTCGTAAACCAAGTGTTACTGTAGGTAATATCAGGTTTTTTAAAGAAATATGTTCTTCACCAAAGTCATTGGTAGTAAATAGTGAACCTACATTGTTTAAACCGGTATAGTCGCGTAGTATGAAACCAAACAGCCAGGCTATAATTAAACCAATAAAAAAAGAGGGGAGCGACATGCCAAAAATGGCAAATAAAAGTGCCGACTTATCGAACCATGAATTTTTTTTCAGGGCAGAGAAGATACCCATTAGAATTCCCAGTACCGCTCCAAATGTAATTGAAGAAAATGCTAAAACGGCTGTTTCGGGTAGTGTTTCAATAATGATGTCGGATACTTTACGTTTTGTAATGTATGACCTTCTGAGATAAGGGAACTTTAATACCACCACTTTTGTACCTGGTAAAGGAAATAATTTTACCCAGGACGAATATTTATCACTGTTCAAGTAGAGGTAATGGGTTTTATCTTCTGCATCATGCACAGATAGTGGCGATAGATCATTCAGGTACATCAGAAATTGTACCGTCAATGGTTTATCACGGCCAAGATCTTTGTTAATAGCATCAATAGATGTCTGATCAGCACGTTGTCCCAGCATCATTCGGGCCGGATCACCAGGCAATACATTAAACAAGAGAAATACTACAGTGATAACTCCAAGTAGTACAAGGAAACCATAAAATAAACGTCTCAGAACAAATTTTATCACACTACTACTGTTAAGTCAAAAGTTTATGCTGAACCCTGGCCTGCACAGGGTGGGCTTGTTTCAGCATCATTTCAGCATTCAATCAAGTTTCAGCATCCGATTCAAAATTAGATAGCTACATTGCGATTCATACTTTTAGCAGTTATTACTTCCTGAAGTATTTTTCCTTTACATCATTATAGGATGGGAAGGAGTGGTAGTGCCACATATCAATCACTGTTCCGCCTTTTAATGACATTAGTCCCGGATTAGAACGTATCATAGTTTTAAGAACAGTACCATCACAATTATAAAAATCAACGGTTGTGTTTACTTCCTGTTTGAACTTTTCAATGGTTTCTTTTGTTGACGCTGTAAGTACAATAAATGTTACACTATCCTGTTTGCAAAGTGCAGCAAAATCATTGACTTTACCAAAAGCTCCTTTTGCTGTTTTTCCCAGGTCATAACAGATCAGTAAAAAATTATAATTTGGATTTTCTATAATATCCTGTGTATAATCAGATCCGTCAAGGCTTGAAATGCTAAAGTCCTTTATTTTTGGTTCAACTCCTTTTTTAGTCACTTCTGTTCTACTGCTTACATAATCATATATCTGATCCCAGTTTTCAGGCCATTGTTCCACTTCTTTTGTTTCACCTGTTTTTTTATCTTTCAGAAGGTAAAAGAATTTTACTTCATCAGGTACTCCTTTTGTTTGTTCCGGGATATTTTTGCCTATTGCATAAGGGCGAAAATCAATAACAGGAAGATAATTGTATGTATAGAGTGGGAAGCCCAAAGATGCAAGGAGTCCAATGATAACCACTCCATTTTCAACTTTTGTTCCAAAGAGAGGAAGAATATCTTCTTTTTTAATGATCATAATAATGGTAAGAACAAACATGACCATATTGTTGCCAAATTCCTGCCATGGGGTCATTTTAATTGCATCGCCAAAGCAACCACATTCACGTACTTTATCATAGTACCCTGAATAAAAATTGAGAAATGCAAAAAATAAAATCATTAGTAGTAAAAGCCAAAGTGTTAGTTTTATTCGTGCACCAATCAGCAGCATCAGACCAAGAAGCATTTCAAGTGCACACATTGAAATAGAAATGAAAAGCGACAAGGATTTCATCCATTCCATTCCAAATACTTCAAAGTATTCATCCAGCTTATAGGAAAATCCAATTGTATCATTTGCTTTAATAAAACCTGAAAAGATGAATAACAGTCCAACTGCAAGACGGGCTATAATAAGTATGATTCTCATATATTTTAAAAATTTATAGGTGTTTATTCATTTAATTTAATCAATGCAAAAACCGCATAGTTAATCATATCATGAAAATTAGCATCAATACCTTCGGAAATAAGCGTTTCCCCTCTGTTGTCTTCAATCTGTTTAATACGTAATAGTTTCATCAATATCAAATCGGTCAAAGAACTCACACGCATATCTCTCCACGCCTCTCCATAATCATGGTTTTTATTTTCCATCAAATTCTTTGCCTCATTTGCATAATTATCATATAATCTGCTCACTTCTTCTGAAGGAAGCTCCATACGATTATCATTCTTTAAACCTACTTGAATCAGTCCAATGATAGAATAGTTAACAATGCCAATGTATTCTGAACGTATATTTTCATTCACTTTTTGTATACCTTTATCTTCTATATTACGGATACGTTGTGCTTTGATAAAAATTTGGTCAGTAATGGAGCTTGTACGTAAAATACGCCATGCAGTACCGTAGTCTTTCATCTTTTTAATGAATATATCTTTACATGATGCAATAGCGGTTTCGTATTGAGAAGCAGTTTTATTCATATTTTTGGGTATGGATATGGTCATGTAAAATTCAACAATTCAACAATTCAAAATAATGGTGCAAGATACAGTTTTTTATGAAAAAAAAATAGAGCAGCTATTCACACCAGGGGCTAAACCTATGGTGATGGGAATCCTGAATGTAACCCCTGATTCATTTTTTGATGGGGGAAAATATGGGATTGAAAACCAGTGGCTTTTGCATACGCAGCAAATGGTAGATGAGGGAGCCGATATTATTGATATTGGTGCTTATTCAACTCGTCCTGGAGCAAAGGATATAACTGAGGCTGAGGAGCAGGACAGATTGATTAAAGTGATAAAATCTGTTAAAAAGCATTTCCCTCAATTATTGATTTCTGCAGATACATTCAGAGCCGCAATGGCAGAAAAGGCAATTGAAGCAGGTGCCAACATTATTAATGATATTTCTGGTGGAACAATAGATAGCATGATGTTTCCAACAATTGCAAAATTACAGGTACCTTATGTTCTTATGCACATTCAGGGAACTCCTCAAACTATGCAATTACAACCGCACTACAAGAATGTAGTAGAAGATGTGTTTGAGTTTTTTAATGATAGATTACAAAAATTGAAGGAGCTTGGAGTTTCAAAAGTAATTCTTGATCCGGGATTTGGATTTGGAAAAACACTTGAACATAATTATTTGTTACTTAAAGAACTGGAACATTTTCACTCTCTTCAATTACCTTTATTGGCAGGCTTTTCAAGAAAATCAATGATTAATAAAGTGCTGAATATTAAGGCTGATGAAGCATTGAATGGTACCACCGTTTTAAATACTATTGCTCTTGAAAAAGGAGCAAGGATACTGAGGGTACATGATGTGAAGGAAGCGAAGGAAGCAGTAGACATTGTGAATTATTTGAGGCGTTCATAATATATATGCTCTGAAAAAATTTAAATTCCCTATTTCAATAGTTCGGTAGTTTTTTAATATTTTTGGCTAAAACCCATTATCATTGATTTGATGTTTTAGTAGCCCCGACCTTAAGGTCGGGGCAAATGTAAAACCGCGATTACCATGGGCTTCAGCCCAACCGAACAAAATATTACCGAAGTATTGTATTTTCTATTCTGAAATTTTTCTATATTTGCCGATAGAAACTCGGAAATTATAGACAAATCATTGTTTTTCCGATATAAGGAAATTTGTTAGAAATGGGGAAAAGTTACCTTTCGTACATCCGAATATTTTTTGTTTGCACACTTTTTCTTACTGCTCTTTTATGGGAAGGGGCAGGGGGGAAGCTCTGTGCTCAAAACAACATGGGTATAGGAACGCTCAGTCCTGACCCCAGCTCACTTCTTGAATTAAAATCGGTAAATAAAGGTCTGTTAATACCAAGAATGACTACTGACAGTATGAATGCCATTCCCAATCCGGCAAACTCGCTGTTAATATATAACACAGATTCTATGTGTTATTTCTTTTACAGACAACCGGCTGCCAGTTGGACTTCATTCTGTAATATCAATTTCGGAAATAACCTTATTGATACTATTTATTCAAACTATGTTTCTGTTGATTCACTTATTGCCAGTTTTTTTAATGCCGACTCTATATTTGCCCAATACATAAATATTGATTCCATTGTTGCCACACATATCAATGTGGACAGCATTTTCTCGCATTACATCAATATTGATTCTATTGTCGCCACGCATATCAATGTGGATAGCATCTTCTCGCATTACATCAATATCGATTCTATTGTGGCTACGCATATCAATGTGGATAGTATTTTTTCGCATTACATCAATATTGATTCAATTGTAGCTACCTATATTAATGTTGACAGCATTTTCTCGCATTACATCAATATCGATTCCATTGTTGCCACTCATATCAATGTTGACAGCATTTTCTCACATTACATCAATATTGATTCTATTGTGGCTACCCATATTAATGTTGATAGCATCTTCACGTATTATATGAATGTAGATTCAGTTTCATCGAATTATATCAATACAGTTGCTATTACCTCAAATTATGGTGCTTTTGATTCGCTTGTTGTGAATGGAGTCTCTATTCAAACGTTAATTGATAGTATGATAAATGCCTCCGGATTTGTTGGCGCAACAGGTTCCACTGGTTCCACCGGTTCCATTGGATATACTGGTACCACCGGAGATATTGGCACAACGGGTGCAACAGGTTCCACTGGTTTTATTGGATATACTGGTACTACCGGTTCAACTGGCAGCACTGGTTCCACAGGTGATGCCGGAGCAACCGGTTCAACTGGTTCAACTGGCAGTACCGGCACTACCGGAGGTATTGGAGCAACAGGCTCTACAGGCTCTACTGGTTCTATTGGATATACTGGCACTACCGGAACCATTGGTTCAACAGGTAGTACAGGCTCTACAGGTGCTACTGGTGCTGTAGGTGTTACCGGTATAACAGGTCCAACCGGTGACAGGTACGCAACAACATCAACCACTTCTCTTACCATGGTGCTTGGAGCACAATCAATGACTGTTGAGACAGGCTTAGCGTATTCTATTGGACAAACAATAATAATTGCTAATAGCCCTTCTGACTTAATGGTGGCTACTGTTGATAGTTATACCCCTTCAACAGGTGCGATGACTTTCACCGTAACATCAATTACAGGTGGCCCTGGACCATTTTCATCCTGGGATGTGAATTTGAATGGTGCTCCCGGACCAATGGGGGATATAGGTATTACAGGTATTACAGGTACTACCGGTTCAACAGGTGCTACCGGTTCAACAGGAGCTACCGGTTCAACAGGCACTACCGGTTCAACAGGCACTACCGGTTCAACAGGTGCTACCGGTCCAACGGGTGCTACCGGTTCAACAGGTGCTACCGGTTCAACAGGTGCTACCGGTTCAACAGGAGCTACCGGTTCAACAGGCACTACCGGTTCAACGGGTGCTACCGGTTCAACGGGTGCTACCGGTTCAACGGGTGCTACCGGTTCAACAGGTGTTACCGGT